>CAIYPA010000028.1 GCA_903927965.1 uncultured Bacteroidia bacterium
AATAAAATCACTAATAATTTTTAGTTCAAACCTTACTACTATATAGTTTGAAGAAATGTTAATAGGTTAACAGAACGGCTCAAACCAAGTTTTTTTCTAAGTCGGATCCTACCGATTTCAGCACTTTCGGGCGTAATATTGACCAAACCGGAAATGTCTTTTGTTGATAGACCAAGATGAATATAAGCACAAAGCCGTTGGTCTTTCGAAGTGAGCCCAGGATATTTCCCGTTCAATCGGGTGAAAAACCCTTGATGCACTTTTTCAAAATGCAATTTGAAATCGTCCCAATTAAATATTTGCCTTCGTTGATGTTCATCGATCTTTTGCAACATTTCCGAAACCTTTTTCTGAATTGTTACTGGTAGTGAATTTGTGATCAAAGACAGGTTTTTACGTAAATAGAGTACCATTTCGTTTTTTTGGGCGATTTGGATCAGTGAAGAGATCAATTCCCTGTCTTTTCCTGCAATTTCATCTTTGTATTTTTTCTTCGATTTCATTTCCCAGACCTGTTTTTCGGACATTTCCCTGATTTGTCCGAGCGCAGCCTTGAGTCGTGTGACATCGCGTATAGATCCTCTTTGACCAAGATAACTGCCCATCCTATCGAATACAGCTTTGCTATTTAACTCACACCACCGTAACTGTTTTGTTTTAGTGAGAAGACGGAACTCGATGGATTGTCCAATTTTCATGAAACTGATCGAATCTTTAAAGAACTGACGGATATTAAATTCGTCATCAGGATAGATGACTGAAAAAAATAAAGTTGGATCTTTAAAGAATTCATTGGCTGTGAACCCTGTTATATCATTACAGGATGGGGAGATCCATGTGAAATTGCCTGAAGGATCAATCCAGAATTGCCAATCCTGCGCAAAATCTGAAATAAGCTGGTATTTTTCCTTTTCCTCTCTTAATACCTGAATCTCTTTTTCCTGGAAATATGTTTTTTCACGCAATTCTGACAATTGCTTTTCGAGTTCTTGAATCTGGTCCTGATATCCGGATAAAGGATCGTTATTCATTATCTTGTGGATTTTATTTTCGATTTCCTATCATCAAAAATATAAAAATCTATTTAATAATGGATTATAAAATAGATGAACCTATCTTTCTTGTCATTTTACATAAAAAAAGGGAGATGCAATGCACTCCCTTTAATATCATTGATTTAAAATTATACATTTTCGGGTACAATAAAAGGTGTCCGATAATTTCTGGTCAACATTTTGTCTGCTTCCGGGTCATTTACAAACCTCTCGGATTCAGGATTAAATGTTAAAACCCTGCCTGTACGGTATGCTATATTGCCAAGATGGGCAAGAGCCGAAGAAAGATGTGCACTTTCGACTGGGGCATGGATCATGGATGGATCATGCGCTCTTACTGAATCGATAAAGTTCTTGAAATGATCGCCACCTTCTTTCTTCTTTTGTCCTGGTGTTTTATCATCACCAAGAAAAGTTTCGTATGAATCGTAGCCTTTGATTACCATATACCCCTTATCACCATAGAAAATATTTCCTACAGAAGAACCGTCTTCTGCATTGGTATGCCATGGCCGAACTTCAAACTGGATAATCTTTTTTTCTTCAGGATAATGATAAACTGAGGATAATAGCTCTGGGGTCTCTTTACAATCATCCCAAAGGAACTTTCCACCCATTGCTGTGATTTTTGTTGGTAAGCCAACGTTCAAACCCCACATACAAAGGTCGGTTTCGTGGATTCCCTGATTGCCAACATCCCCATTACCGTAATCCCAATGCCAGTGCCAATTGTAATGGACTATATTTCTTGTGAAGGGGCGTTTTGGAGCTGGTCCTGTCCAAAGATCGTAATCCAGGCCTGCTGGTACCGGTTCAAAAGGTTTATTTCCAATATCCGGCCTTTTCCTGAAAACCAATCCCCTGGCCATATAAACTTTACCTATGTATCCGTCGCGGAGCAATTGGATGGCTTCGCGAATGGCAACCGAACTGCGCAATTGAACCCCATGTTGTACAATACGGTCGTATTTACGTGCGGCTTCAACTAATTTGCGCCCTTCAAAAATATTGTGGGAACCTGGTTTTTCAACATACACATCTTTGCCAGCCTGACAAGCCCAGATGGCTGCAAGTGAGTGCCAGTGATTTGGCGTTGCAACGGTAACAACATGAATATCTTTATTCTCAAATGCTTTGCGCATATCCTGAACTATATTCACTTTGGTCCCGTACTTTTTTTCAAAATCTTTGGCCCTTTCGCCGGCCACATTGAGATCTGGGTCAACAAAAGTAGTGATCTGGACGTTTTTTTGTTCCATTAACCCTTTAATGTGGTCTTTTCCTCGACCGTTTACTCCGAGTACAGCTGCATTGATCCGATCATTGGCTCCAAACGCATGAGCCGGAATAATGCTGGGAATTGTCAGTAAAGCGGTTGCTGTTGCTGACTTTTTAATAAAACTTCTGCGTGATTCCTGATTTTTTTCTTCCATAATAAAATTGTTAAGAATTATCGAAAATTGAATTTATTTGGTAGTCGAAACTGGTTAAAACCGCTGCATATAATCCTGTGCAAAATAGATAATATTCTTTGAATTTTATTAAACTTTGATTTATTAATTAGCTTTGCAGTCAAATTTAAAACTATTTAAAATTTATCTCAATCCCTATGAAACTTTCGATTTTTATCTTGTTTGTCGCTATTGCTTTTGGTGCATGTAACCAGAAAAATTCAAATTTAACGATTAAACCTGAAGCCTTTCATCAACTTATTGATGGACAGCAAGTTGACCTTTTTGTTCTGAAGAATAAGAACGGTATTGAAATTGCCGTTACCAATTATGGGGGACGTGTCGTATCGTTATTGGTTCCTGATAAAAACGGAAAAATGGAGGATGTGGTTCTTGGTTATGATAGCCTGGATGGTTATCTTAAGGCTGATGAAGAATATTTCGGAGCCTCAATTGGAAGGTACGGCAACCGCATTGCAAAAGGAACGTTTAAATTGGACAGTATAGAATACAAATTGGCCATCAACAACACACCCAATAGTTTACATGGTGGAGTAAAAGGTTTCTGTAAAAAGGTCTGGGGAGTAACGCAAAAGGCAGAAAATGAGTTGGAACTTGTATTGGTCTCGCTTGATATGGATGAAGGTTATCCGGGTGAATTACAGGTGACTATGAACTACAAGCTTACTGATAATAATGAGTTTGTAATTACATATAAAGCAGAATCCAGCAAACCTACTGTATTAAATCTTACCAACCACTCCTATTTCAACCTTCATGGTGCTGGAAATGGGGATGTCATGGACCATCTTTTACAATTGAATGCAGATAAATATACGCCTGTAGATTCAACACTGATCCCAACAGGGAATATTGATCCTGCTGCCGGAACTCCTTTTGATTTTACAAAGCCGGTGGCGATTGGTGCAAGAATTAAGGATCAAAATGAGCAGTTGCGTTTTGGATTGGGATATGACCACAACTTTGTAATTAATAAAGCAGATGAAAAGGCCCTTGCTTTAGCCGGTTCTGTTTACGAGCCTCAAAGCGGTAGGTATATGGAAGTTTTTACCACTGAGCCGGGTGTTCAGTTTTACTGTGGGAATTTTCTTAAAGGAATCAATCTTGGTAAGCAAGGCAAGCCTTATAAATACCGCACTGCATTTTGTCTTGAGACACAACATTTTCCCGATTCACCAAACCATCCCGATTTTCCATCGGTTGTTTTACGCCCTGGTCAGATCTATAATTCAGAATGCATATATAAATTTTCGGTGAAGTAGGTTATCAGGTTGTTGAAAATCATAAAAGCTGTAATTATCTATTAATTAGATTATTACAGCTTATGTTCTTTTAAAAACATCTTTCCATGTTCTGGCCTGTTTGGATAGGTGGTTAATTCCCTCCTCAATAAGGCTTTTGTCGAAATCGTTAGTGAACATCATTTCAGGATTATCAGCACCTGCATTCGGATAAATTAAAATAAAATCAAAGTTCTCAAAGTTCTTTGACATTAATCTTGGAATACCCTCCTGTCCGAGCTTATATGAAATACCACCATTCCTGGGAAGTGTAACGATCACAAGATCAGTTGGCTGAATAAATGATGCAATACTTAAAAAGTCGTTCCAATCCGAAAAATTGATGTGTTTTATCGATGTTGGAATTTTATTCGCAAGAGTAAATTCGTTGATGTGGTTAAACGTTTGTTGTGTTGATAAAAAATCGCATGAAACCCTTAATGTCGCTGCAAGACAAAATACTCTGTTTAACCAACGATAAAATCCGTATTCACGGTCGGCATATCGCGGACAAACTACGACTATTTTTTTTCGTTGGCTCAAATGGGGAGAGATGCTGCAAACCCAGACTGCCTGATTTGTGTTTTCCACAATATATTTGATAATATTTCCGAAAAGCAGATCGGTAAACTGGCTTTTTAGCGCGAACCCTATAATAATTTCTGTGGCAAAGATCTCAGTAGCAACACGTTTTATTCCATTCGGAATATTTTGGCTAATCGTCGTAATGATATCTACTTCCTGGTCAACAGCTGCTGCATGTACAATTGCTTTTTCCAGCATCCGTTTGGCTTC
>CAIYPA010000029.1 GCA_903927965.1 uncultured Bacteroidia bacterium
ATCCGTATTCCCGACCTTACCGGATTTGACAAGACGGAGGTAGTAATACCCATAAGCTCCAGGAATGTTTACGACCATGCAATCCGCATTATCGGAGTGACGATTATTATAGTAGATTCGATGGATGAACTGGAGAAAGCCTTGAATTCAAGAACGGCAATGATTTACCTCATGGCAGGTTCCGAGACTTTACCAGGAGAGAAATTCTCAATTGAATCAATTGCTAAGCTGGCAAAACCAAAAGGAATCCCAATTCTGGTGGACGCTGCTGCTGAAGATCTTACAATTCCCAATATTCACCTGGAGCAGGGTGCCTCGGTAGTCGTTTACAGCGGAGGGAAGGCCTTGTGCGGACCTCAATGTGCAGGGCTTGTGCTTGGAAGGAAAGACATCCTGATGTCTGCCTGGCAGGCAAGTGCACCGCATCATGGCCCCTGCCGCGACAACAAGGTCGGAAAAGAGGAGATGATGGGGATGGTTGCTGCCGTCGAATCGTGGGCAACACGCGACCACGTTGAAAAGGTAAAGACATGGCATACCTGGTTGGATAATATTTCAAAACGAGTTCTTTCATTAGGTGGGATAAAAACTTCTGTGAATGAGCCACAAGGTCTTTCGAATCGAAGCCCATCACTGACAATTTCATGGAATTTAGAGCAGATCGCCATCCATGGGGCCGATGTAGGAGAAGAGCTGGCCAACTCAGAACCCAGGATCGCACTTCATGGAAACTCGACCGATAATTCGGGAAATACCTCAATTTCTGTCACTTCCGGTCAGATGCAACCTGGTAATGATAAGATCGTCGCTGACAGGATTGTTGAGATTTTGTCGAGAAAACACGAAAAGCCTAAAGAGATGGGGTCTCCTTCTGTCAATGTTACCGGACGTTGGGATGTTGACATCGAATTTTACAGTAGCAAAAGCCGTCACTCCTTCTTTCTTGAACAGGAAGGCAACTGGATCAAAGGGGCACATCAGGGAGATTTTTCAGTCAGGGACTTGACAGGTGCCGTTGAAGGCAATCAGGTCAAACTAAGCAGTTCCGACCGGCATATTGCAGATAATATTCTGTTTATCTTCTCAGGAACCGTTTCCGGGGATACTCTTTCCGGTCAGATCTAGATGGGTGAATACATCAGGGCAACATTCAAGGCAACACGGAACAACCAAAAAGTTGTGAAGAAAGCGATAAAGTTCCCCAAGGGGCAGCCGTTGGCGACGTAGTGGGGACAGAGGGCATGGGGCGATGAGCAAGGGGCTGTTGGCACTGGCAACTGGCGGCTGGCTACTGGCGTTCAAAGGCTGACCCTGCAATCGAAGGTTATAGTCTTAAACTAATTACAACACTGTTTTTCAATATTTTAAAATACTTTAAAGAACTTCTTAAAACTATGAGCAAATATTTATACAATCGGTTCAACCAATTGGTGGGTTCACTTTTTATTTCTGCAGTACTCTGTCAAATAGCTTTCTCCTCCACCATAGAAAGGAAACCGAAGAACACCCCCTTTCAATCTGAAAGATTAGTCAATCTTACAATCCCTGATGATCCCATAAGGAGTTCCATTTTTACCGACACAGGAATTTCAATAAAGGTCTTTCGTTCGGTTGTTGTTGACAATGACAATACCAAATGGTTTGTTAGCGAACAGGGAATTGTCAGTTTTGATGGGGAAAAGTGGGTTTTGCACAACAAGAACCCCAAAGTGGCGACCCAGGACCTGAACGATGTTGCCTATGAAGTCAGCCCGAAGGGACCGCTATTGTGGATTGCCTCCGGGAAAGGAGTTACTGGCACCACTCTTCCATTCAATGCAGAAACAGATGTAACGACTTATCTGATTGGAAATACACCAATTCTTAACGACAAAGTGCTACGGGTATCAGTGGGGAAAAGCCCAATACGTTGGTTTGGAACGGCAAAAGGTGTATCAGCACAGAGGGAAGAGAAATGGTTAAAGCCCGATTACGACGATTATTATCCGGTGGAGCTATTTATGGATAACACAATTACATCAATGGCCACCAATCCGGGAGGTGATTCCTTGTACGTTGCAACCAAAGGGGCTGGTGTTGCCAGAATGATGAGAAACGATGTTGATGGGATCTCAGGGGCATCCGTTTATGCCCAATGGGGCCCGATCCTTTTGCCATCCGACAATATTTACAGTGTTTTCATTGAAAACAATGGCACCAAATGGTTCGGTACGGACAAGGGAATTGCTCGCCATATTGGAAACAATACGCTCCAAAACTGGAAAGTCTATACAATTAAGGATGGACTGATCGATAATTTTGTCCAGTCAATTGCCTCCGACAAAACAGGTCAGATCTGGGTCGGTACAAAATCAGGAGTATCGATCTATAATGGTTCGGCATGGTCATCCTTTACAAAAGACGCAGGATTGAACAGCAACAATATTCTTTGCATTGCTGTTGACCAGTCAGGAACTGTCTGGTTGGGAACCGACGATGGGGTAACCAGTTACGAAAAAGGGAAATTTACCAATTATAGATAAAATCATTTTTTTTACTTTTTAAACAATTAAACCCCTATTGATTTAAGGATTAAATTTCTATCTTCGCAGCTTTTAAAACAACATTGAAAATTTATAAGAAAACGGTTATGCAAATTAAATCATTGGTTATTACATTAGTTGCAGGAGCACTTTTTATGGGTTCATGCAACACGCCCCAGAGTACGAAAGTAACGCTGAAATCACTTGCTGATTCTGCTGCCTATGCCATTGGTATTGACATAGGAAACAACATCAAGAAAAATCTTCCTACCGCACCGGGAGGCAAAGAACTTGATCAGAAAATTATCCTTGCGGCTTTCACGAGTGCCCTTAACGGTGACTCATCAAAAATCCCAACTGCTAATATTCAAACTGTTACGCAGAGCTATTTTATGAAAGCACAACAGGTTGAAGCTGGTAAAGCAGGCGAGGCCGGTAAAAAATTCCTTGAGGAAAATGGCAAAAAAGCTGGTGTAAAAACAACAGCCAGTGGTCTTCAGTATGAAATCATGAAAGAAGGTACAGGTCCAAAACCTTTGGCAACCGACACTGTCATTGTTCATTACCATGGTACAACAATCGAAGGTAAAGTATTCGATAGTTCAGTTGACCGCAAAGAACCAGCTAAATTCCCTGTTAATCAGGTTATTCCAGGATGGACAGAAGCACTTCAGTTGATGCCTGTAGGTTCAAAATGGAAATTGGTTATCCCATCTGCGTTGGCTTATGGTGAGCGTGGAGCAGGTGCTGATATCAAACCTAATGCTGTTCTTGTTTTTGAAGTTGAATTGCTCTCGATCAAAAAATAATTTGATTTTTTAAATTACTTTTGGGGGATTATCCCCGATTATAGAATCCGGGACTTTCAGTTCCGGATTTTTTTATAACTTAAAACAAACAGATATGAGCTTTAAAACAAAAGGAAAAGTATTGCAGATTCTCCCCGAGCAAAAAGGGACGAGTCCACGTGGTGATTGGAAAAAGCAGGATTTTGTCATTGAAGCGGCTGACGATTCACAATATCCCAAGAAGATTTGCTTCACGCTTTTTAATGACAAAAACGGGACTTTCGACAAGGTCAAAACCAACTCGGAGGTAGAGGTTTCGTTCAGCATCGAGTCACGCGAGTACAATGGAAAGTGGTATAGTAATGTCAATGCATTCCGCGTTGATTTGGTTTCACCGGGAAGTAGCGGAGATCATACTCCACCACCTTATACAGCTGCAGATATCCCACCTATGGGAGATTCTGATGACAAGGATGACCTTCCGTTCTAAAAAAGGAAAACGACAAAGCCCCCTGAAATGGAGGCTTTGTCGTTTTAGCAAATTAAAGTTTGTTGATTATTTGATTGGAATTTGCCGTTTAAAGTCTTGTTCCAGGGATATAAAAGTTTCTGTCCTGGCTATTCCATCAATGGCTTGAAGGTCAGTGTCAATAATTTTCATCAGGTGCTTGTTGGTTTTGGTCTGGATCTTGATAAATATTGCCCATTGTCCTGTAGTGTGGTGACATTCAACAACTTCCTGTATCTCACGCAATTGCTTTAATACTTTTTTGTCGTAACTCACCTTTTCGAGGTAAATACCCATATAGGCGGTCGTATTGTAACCCAGCTTCTGAGGGCTCACCAAAAATTCCGAACCAGTTATTACGCCCATAGCCATCAACCTCTGCACCCTCTGATGGATGGCTGCACCTGAAACCCCACACTCCCTGGCAACTTCAAGAAAGGGGATCCGTGCATTTGCAGTAATCAACTTAAGAATTTTCCGGTCAAGATCATCAATCTGGACACTTTCTTCTTTGAAATCTTCTTCTTTATTATTGTTCTTCTTCACGATGCTTTCAATTTGATACAAAAATGGCTAAAATTATTCATATTTAGAACAAACATCATAAAATTTGCTTCGAGAGATATCCAATCGTAAGCTATAGATAAATGTTAGATGCTAAACCACTCATTTAGAAGTGATAACAAAATGATCCTGAGAAAAAAAATCAAAACGGTTTATTTCCTAATTACACGGAACTGAAGTTGTCCCCGAAGGGTTCTGGAATACGCGCAACTCAAATACAGGCAATACAGCAAAAATATGGTCAAATATTTCGGCTTGCAACGCTTCATAAAGATCGCCTTGTTGTGCCTTGCTGAACACGATTACTTCAACAGGAAGCCCTCTTTCGTTGGATTGCAGGAACCTGACCATTCGTGTCATATTTTCATGAATCCCAGGATGTGAACAACAATAACCTTCAAGGTATTTTTTAAACAACGAAAGATTGGTTGGAAAGTCAAACAAGTTCATTTTAAGTCCCTCTACATTAAGATCATCCTGGTACTCATCCCCATTAGAGTATTCCGGATTTAGGAATTCATTAAAATAGGGCAGCCTGCCAATCCGGTTCATTAAATCCTGATCACACAAACGGATAGTGTTAATATCAATATATACAGAACGTTGGATCCTGCGCCCCCCGGATTCCATCATTCCAACCCAGTTGGTGACCGGTTCCGAAACCAGTGAATAGGTGGGGATCATTGTGATTGTCTTGTCCCAGTTCTGTACCTTTACAGTTGTGAGGGAGATGTCGTAAACTGTTCCATCCACATTGAACCTTGGAACAGTGATCCAGTCACCTGGTTTTATCATATTGTTTGCTGCCAATTGAATACTTGCAACAAAACCCAATATTGGATCCTTAAAAACCAACATCAAAACTGCGGCAAGTGCTCCAAGTCCGGCAAATAAACTGGCGGGATTTTTATCGACCAGCACAGAAATGATAAAAATTGAACCAAAGAAGTAAATAAAGATTTTCACAAGTTGGATGTACCCCTTAATGGGACGGTCTTTTGCATATGGATAGGTATTGTAGATCTCCATTGCTGCATTTAAAAACCGGTTAATCGCTGTAATAAAAATAATTGCGAGGTAAATTTGCGCAATTCCCTTAATAATCAAAGGCAATAAAGTTATTTCCTCCCCTGCAAAACCCGCTGAAGTATAGATGATCAATGCTGGAACGATGTGGGTCAAAGCATGAAAAACCTTGTGATTAAATAATGTATCGTCCCAGACACCTGTGGTTTTCAATACAAGGCGCCCTATCACTTTAACAAATATCTTTCTGAAGATCAGAAAGACAATGAAAGCAAAGATGACAAGGATAAGGAAAGATATAAGCGCAGCCCCATGTACGGCCATCCGGTTATAGATCCCATTGTTCAATAAAAACTCTTTGATATATTCGAATAATACAGACATAGCTGAAATAATTTATCAATCAAAAAAACTAATTTTGAAAATTCTTTGCAAAAATAGTGAAAGATAACCATCATGAAGAAACTTTTATTTCGTATCCTACTACTTTGTATGCCAGTTTCGGTATTGGCAGCACCTATCTATGACAACTTTTTCACGCAGGATGTCATGCGATTTGATTACCTTTTATCGGGAAACCAATCCTCATCAAAGGTGATCCCATGTGAAATCAAAAAGGAAAGGACTTGGAGTGGATCACCTAACAACCTGATTGACAAGCAGAATTTAGGTACCTACTGCTTCAGGGTTTTAGACAAAAAAAGCGGTGAGCTTATATTCTCAAAAGGTTTCTGCCCATTGTTTCAGGAGTGGCAGTCAACAGCAGAAGCCAAGAAGATAGACAAAGCATTTTATCAGGTGATAAGGTTTCCTTTTCCGAAAAAGGATGTGCAACTTAAAATCTATCGCAGGGATTTTGATGGGAAATTTATTGAAATCTATTCGACTGAAATCAATCCGGAAAACTATTTCATTCTAGATGAAGCCCCTTTGAATGTACCGGTTGAGAAAATCCTTTTCTCTGGTGACATCGCCCACAAGATTGATATTGCCATTCTGGCCGAAGGATACACCGAAGGTGAGATGGACAAGTTTGTGGGAGATGCCAAAAGGTTGACGGATTCCCTTTTTGCTGCTGCCCCATTTTCGGAAATGAAGAACTATTTTAATGTATATGCCCTAAAAACACCGTCAGTTGAATCGGGTACTGATATACCGGGAGAGCACATCTATCGTAACACATTGTATAACAGCACATTCTTTACTTTTGATATTTCCAGATATCTCACAACTTCTGACATGAAAACCATTTGTGACCGGGGAGCGGTTGTACCGTACGATCAACTTTTTGTTTTGGTCAACTCGACAAGATATGGTGGAGGTGGGTTTTACAATTTTGTGACGGTCTGCACAAGTGACAACAAACTCTCTCCAAAGGTATTTGTACACGAATTTGGGCATGGCTTTGGCGGATTGGCTGACGAATATTACACTTCTCAAGTAGCCTATGACAATTATTACAACTTGAAAGCAGAACCATGGGAGCAAAACATCACCACGTTGGTCGATTTTAAATCGAAATGGGCAAGTATGGTATCCTCAAATATTCCAATCCCCACCCCAAGAACAGTTGAATATGCCTCAAAAACCGGGGTCTTCGAAGGTGGAGGTTACATGGCCAAAGGAATATTCAGTCCAATGCAGGATTGCCGGATGAAATCAAACATAACCCGTGAATTTTGTTCGGTTTGTCAACAAGCAATCAAGAAAGTTATCCTCGAAAATACCAAATAAAAAAAGCCCGGGTTCCGGGCTTTTTTTTGAATCCAAGTTAAATTCAACCTTTTATTTCCTTCTGTGCCTCTTTTTCGTCCTCTTTATGTTGCCATAAATAAGCTACAATCAGGGCAATACCACCAAAAATAAAGATCATTGCAGGATAGGCTGTACCTTCGTCCATTGCGCCTCCATTGGAAAGAAAGTAAGCTGCAACAATGCCAAATCCGATACCAACAAGGAATAAACCCCATTTAAATAAAGAACTTGCATTTCCGGTTTTCTTTGCTTCAAAAAGAGTAGGGTCAGCACCTCTTTCGATTAAGGCCATCCTTTCGCGGTTACGGGATGTAATTCCGAGGTAAAAAATACCAAAAACCATTGCAAAAGCACCAAGGGGAACTAATATTCCAACTAAAAAAGGTTCCATAATATTCGTTTTTAAAAGTTAAACAATTGCCCATTTGACGCAGGTTGATTTGGGGAGGTTACAATATATTCGGAAAATATTTGAAGGTGGATCAATGTTGAAATAAAGTGGAAATAAGGTGGAAATATTGGATTACACTTCCAATAGGATTTTACTAACTTAGAGAAAAAGAAAATCCAAACAGTCTCGAAAAATTTTGCGGACGAACATCCCAAACCTGTTAATAAAAATTCCATCTAAATATTGTAAAAGGTTTTGTAATTTATCCCATCTTTGTTGTTGTTTTTTGCTTTGGAATTGTAACCACTTTCCCTGATGCATCGTCTAATCTGCAAATGGAGAAAAAAACAGATGAATATTATATTCGTGAGATCCTCAAAGGAGACACAGGGTCTTTTTCACAATTGGTGGAGAGGTACAGTCATCTGGCATTTTCTTTGTCGATGAAACTTCTAAACCAACGGGAAGATGCTGAGGAGGCAGCGCAGGATTCGTTTGTTAAGGCATACAATTCGTTAAGTTCTTTTCAAAGCAGTTCAACGTTTAAAACATGGTTTTTCAGAATCATATATAACACATCCATTTCAAAACTAAGGACTCGCAAAAATTTTGAGGTTAAGTTTGATGATGTGAAGATCACTGATTCGGAAATCAATTACACAGAAAACGCAATTGGGCAGCTTAATTCGGAAGACAGGCAAAAGTACCTTCAGATCGGATTGGAAAGACTTGCCCCTGATGAGCGGGTATTGTTGAACATGTATTACTATGACGACTTTTCGATGGAAGAAATCAGTTCCATTACGGGACTTACAGAATCCAATGTAAAAGTCAAGATCCACAGGAGCAGAAAAAGGCTCCTTCAGGAATTAAAGTTCGTTTTAAAGGATGAAGTAATTTCAATATTATGAATCAAAAAGATTTAATGAAGGATTGGTTCAAGGAATTGCCACAGGATCAACCATCTCCTGAATTTCAAGTAAAGGTCATGCAAAGGGTGATGTCCGAATGGACATTAAATCCGAACAAATATCAGCCTATGATCACGAGCAAAGGTTGGTGGACAATCGGGCTAATTGCCTTTGTTTTAACGACCATTCTTTTTATGCTCCACCCTTCTTCTGCCGGTCAGCAAGCTGTTTTACCAACTACACTGTTTGGATTGGACTATGCCAAGCTTTTTGAACCTTTTGCACGGATTTTGGAAAAACTCAACCATATCTCCCCTACCGTTGCAATCGGAACGCTTGCCATTATCGCATTGTGGTTTTTCGATCAGCTTTTTGTAAGGACCGTGAAAAGGTAATTTTTTTTAATAAATTGGCTAATAAGTGTTTACAAAAGGAATAGTTCAGAGCTATTCCTTTTTTCTTAATTGTAAAATTCAATCTCCAATGCTTAATATTCTTTATCATCGTCATAGCACCAGGAAATTCCTTGACAGAAAGGTTGAGGAAGAAAAAATAAAAGACCTTCTGACAGCAGCATTGCTGGGTCCATCATCAAAAGGGAACCGTCCATGGGAATTCATTGTTGTTGATGACCCTCCATTTCTTGAACTACTCTCGAAATCAAAAGTTGGGGCATCTTTCCTGAGAGATTCCCCCTTGGCAATTATTATAGCAGGTGATCCAACCAAAAGCGATGTTTGGGTTGAAGATTGTTCAATTGCTTCAATCCTGCTTCAGCTTGAAGCTGAAGCACTCGGATTGGGTTCGTGTTGGGTGCAGATCCGTAACCGAAAGTACACTGAACAAATCACTGCAAATGAATACGTTCACCAGCATTTTAACATTCCTGTAAGATTGGAAGTCCTTTCAGTTGTAGGGATTGGTTATAAGGCAGTTGAAAAACCGCCTTATTCAGAATACGATCTGGATTGGGAAAAGGTTTTTCGGAACGGATATCACAATTAGGTTACTGTGGTTGACAAGTTCTTGATTGATTTAGAAATAAACAATTGAATTGATAATTGACCAGAGATGCTTTTTCAAAATTAAATATCAAATAAAAAAATGAGCCATATTAAAAAAGCTTTATTAGATACACTTATACTGGCTGGTATGTTTGTGATTTTCGCAATCTTTCAAAAATCACTGCAAAATTATCGGGTTTTAATTCCAATAACTGGGTTACTCGTTTACAATCTTATTAAAGCAGCATATTTTATTTATAATGATAAGAAAAAAGGCAATTTGAACTAGATGCCTTACAACAGCGGCAGTCAACTGGCTGCTGGCAAGTCCCTAACAATGTGATTATCACTCATCAAAAAAGTTATTCCGTTTTATACTCAAAGGCATAAGATTCACCGTGTTGTGTAATATCCAATCCCAGCCGCTCTGTTTTTGGGGCAACCCGCATCGGAATGATCAGATCAGTCAAACGATAAAGCAGGTATGAACCACCAAAAGTGAAAATGCCGACTACAAACAAAGCAACAATATGGACAAGAAAAGTGTGGAACTCTCCATAAAAAAGTCCAATTCCTTGTGCAAAAACACCGGTTAAAACCATCCCGATTATACCACCCATACCGTGAGCAGGAAATACATCAAGCGTGTCGTCAATATAAGTCATTGACCGATAATGTATTGAATAATTACAGATTATTGAGGCTGCCAAACCGATAAATATACTTGCACCAACGTTTACGAAACCGGCAGCAGGGGTAATTGCCACCAATCCAACTACAAGACCAATTGCAGCCCCCATAGCCGAAGGTTTGCGTCCCATTGCAGCATCCACCATCAAATAGCCGATCATTGCAGCTGCAGAAGCTGTATTTGTATTCACCAAGGCAATTGTGGCAATCGAATTGGCTGCCAGAGCTGAACCGGCATTGAAACCAAACCAGCCAAACCACAACATCCCAGCACCCAATAAAACAAATGGGATATTTGCGGGAAGAAAAGGTTGCGTATAATCACGTCGCCGACCCAGGAACATCGCTCCTGCCAGGGCGGCAAATCCTGCTGACATATGTACAACTGTACCTCCAGCGAAATCAAGGACACCCCAATTCCGAAGGAAACCATTTGGATGCCATGTCCAATGCGCCAAAGGACAATAAATAAAAATCACAAACAAACTCATAAACAGGATATAGGCATTGAATCGGACCCTTCCGGCAAAGGAACCTGTGATCAATGCCGGGGTTATGATCGCAAATTTGAGCTGAAACATCGCAAACAGTGCGAGCGGGATCGTAGGCGCCAACAACTTGTCAGTATTGCTGCCTACCCCTTTAAACATGAAAAAAGTAAATGGATTCCCTATCAGCCCATATTTATCTGGGCCGATGCTGTCACCAAACGCGAGGCTAAATCCCACCAACATCCAGATAAGGCTAACAACTCCCATGGCAATAAAACTCTGCAACATCGTTGAAAGGATATTCTTTGGCTGGATCATACCGCCATAGAAAAATGCAAGTCCGGGCGTCATTAACAACACAAGTGCAGTGGCGGTCAGCATCCAGGCGACATCACCCGGAACAATATTAGGATCTAAAGCTGTGGAGCTGATACCTGAAAAATAAACTCCAAATAATGTCACCAACAAAGTCAATACAATAACGATCATCCAAATTCTTTTCATTTCTGAAGTTTTTTCTGTCTATGACAAACCTAATTTTCGACCAATAAATATCAGTAGGAATTGACGGAATGGATGTTTCTTATTCAAAAGAATCCTATCAAATTGTATTTGCCAAAAATCATTCTTTTGATGGTTTTGTATAGAACCAAAGGCAGCAATCAATCCATCTATTACATCTTTTGCTCTTTTTTCTTTCAGAATTTTATGATTTAGATTCAGAATAGAAATAAAAGATTCAACTTGCTTTATATGTTCTTGAGAGAGTGTGTGTTTCGCAGTAATTTGGCCATCAGCCAATGCATCAAAAAAGCAGTTGCTTTTTTGATCGGTAACATCCGAACTAGAAATGAAAATTAAAGGGGTGATAAGATTACTCCCTTTTCCTTTGTCACAATGCAACTTATCTGTATCTGGATCTTTTGATGGATGCCTACAAACAGCAACAAGATTGTAATAATTCGTTGAAAGTTCTATGTTAAATTCTTTTGGTATTACATGTTCGATTGATGAATTATCAATTTTAATTGACTGCTGACAATACGCACATAGACCATTTTGTTCATCAATTAAAAACTGTCGTGCCAGGCTTAAATTAGTCAAGGAACCATAGTCAGAACCATAATCAAAGGATCTGCCTCCCGCGGCCTTGGTAAACCATTCATTCCAATCTGCTGGTGGAAGATTTTGCTTTTTTATGTATTGCATCTTAGTCCTGATAAATAGATTTTTGCCATTCAATCAATGCCAGAGCTTTATTAATATCTGAATCTTCCAAGCCCAACAGATTGGTAAGTTCTTCCAATAATGGTTCAAACTCATCAGTTTTGTTTTCATCGATCAAGGTAAAAAGCAAATTCAATTTATTCTGAGTCGGAACATGCCGATCAGATGCACCTAAAACATTCCGTAAAATGCTATTCACCTGTTTTCCAAAGAATTCAGAATTATGTTTTAGAATCTGATTTTCACTTACAACAAACAAAGTCCCGTTTTGAAAATTTGCCACTACCGTAGGACTATGAGTTGTAATGAAAAACTGAACCTTTGGAAAAAGCATTTGAACCAGTGATATTGCCTTGGCTTGCCACTTAGGGTGAAGGTGAAGGTCAATCTCGTCAATTGTCACAACTCCAGAAATATTCGCTGATATTTCTTCTAAAGGTAACCATGGATTCAATTGGGATGCCCTCCAAACCATATCTATTACAAGATATAATATATTTCGAAACCCATCAGAATAATAACTAATTGGCAGATTGTGTTCTTGATCGTAATTGACGTAAAGTTCATTGTTATAGTCGGGATCCTGATAGATTTTCAAAGGGAAATTATAAGGAAGGTTTAAGAACAAAATCAATGTTTGTTTAATCGCACTCTCTACGTTCTCCAAAATTAAATCAATTTTATCAATCTCTTTAATTTGCAAGGTTGCCCTTCGTGTTACTGCATTCCCTAACCATTCATTCAATACGCCTTTAATGGCATTTTCTTTTAGACATTGTAAGTAGCCATTTCTCCTGCCATTCGCAACATCATATTTTTCTTCTCCCTCTTTAAATAACCTCTGAGTAGAATAATAAGCCAGTAAAGGAGTCATTGTTCTATCCACACTTAATTCAAACAGGTTAAAATAATTTTTGCCATAATCACTGGCAGGTTTTAATCCAATTGTATCATTGCGTTTTGTATCACGTTTTATTGTTCTTGACCATTCGCTACCAATGACCCGTGAATTAGCACAAACCGTAGTAAATTGTTCCCTTTTCCCATCTTTGATTTTAATTTCATCAAACCCAATTTCTCTGTGCATTTTTTTTTCCTGAGAACCAAAGAAACCTCCAACTGCAACATTAATGGCATCAAGGATACTTGTTTTACCACTACCATTTCCTCCGACAAAAAGATTTACACCATCAGAAAAATCAACCTCTGCAAGTTCAAAATTCTTGAAATTCGTTACAATTAGCTTATCTATTTGCATGACATTCTGATTAGATGACAAATTTTATTTATAATGTGGTTTAAAGGTCAAATTTAAAATTTTATTTTTAAACAGTATTGATAAAAAATCTATTTTTGGGGAAAAGGAAATATTTGACAATATGACACTGCGAAATCAACTTGACGATACCGATCTGCACATATTGGATATTATAACAAAAAATGCGCGGATACCCTTTAAAGATGTGGCAACTGATTGTGGAATATCACGGGCTGCAGTTCACCAACGCGTCAACCGCATGATTGAAATGGGTGTAATTACCGGTTCGGGATACTACATCGATCCGAAGAAAATCGACTACAGGACCTGCACTTACGTTGGGATATTTTTAGAAAAAGGTGGTTTGTTTCATGAAGTGGCCAAACAATTGCACGAAATCAGTGAAATTGTTGAATGTCACTATACGACAGGTGAATATGCCATATTTATCAAGGTTTATGCCCGCGACAATGAACACCTGAAGGAAATCCTGAGTGAGAAAATCCAACGGATAACGGGTGTTTCAAGTACAGAAACCTTTATTTCATTGGAGGAAACCTTTAAACGTGAGGTTCCTATTTTCTCATAAAACGTTTGAGCTCCGTTGACGGATGGCCTCAAAAATCATAATACCGGCAGCAACCGAAACATTCAACGATTTGATCTGCCCAAATTGGGGAATCTTCGCCCATTCGTCTGCAACTTTAAGCAATCCTGCTTCAATGCCCAAATCTTCCGAACCAAGGATGATGGCAAGAGGATCTTTCATCGACACATCGAAAAGAAATTTCTCACCCTTATCAGTAGCAGCAACTATTTTTAATCCGCTGTTTTTTAGGTATTTTACAACATTTGCCAAACTTTTTGTACGGCAAACAGGGATCAGGTGCAAGGCTCCTGCAGAAGTCTTGATGGCATCTGCATTGATCTGCGCTGAACCCTTCTCAGGTATCACAATTGCATCAACCCCTGCAACTTCAGCTGACCTCGTAATCGCACCAAAATTCCGTACATCGGTAATCTCGTCCAGAATCAGGATAAGCGGATTTTTTCCCTCTTCGTACAACCTTGGGATGATCTCCTCAATGTTCTGGTAAGCGATGGGCGATATAAACGCCAAAACCCCTTGATGGTTTTTTCGGGTCACACGGTCGATTTTCTCGATAGGCACCAACTGGATCGGGATTTGCATCTGATGTACCAAATCCATGAGTTCACGATAAAGCTCCCCCTGCAAACCTTTCTTTATCAGTATCTTTTCAATCTCTTTTCCCGAAAGGATCGCCTCGATGATGGTGTGCATCCCAAAAATATAATCCGACTTTTCCATTTATATCTATTAATTTAATTTTCAAAATTTTAAGCGGCTGGCGGCTGGAAACTGGCGGCTGGCTGTTAAAGAATTACCAGTTCCGTTTTGCCAACCATTCATCAAGTTCTTCATGGAGCAATTCCCATTCGTACATCACCTCCTCGACACGCTTCTTGCTTTTACCGTAACGCTCAAAAAGTGAAGAATTATCGATTGTGGAGGGATCGGCAAGCATCTGATCCATTCCGGCGATCTCCTTTTCAAGTTTTGAAATCTGACCCTCGGTTTCACCGATCTGCCTTTCGATCCGGCTGATCACCTTATTGATCTCCTTCCGTTCTTCAAAACTTATGGCAGGAACCTCCTTCACAACGACCTCTTTCTTCTCCTTTTTCTCAGGAATGGAAAGCTCAAGTTCGCGCAAAGACTCCAATTTCCGCTTTTGAAGGAAATCGTAAACCCCGCCAAGGTGCTGCCTGATCTTTTTATGCTTAAATTCATAGACAACGTCAACCAATCCATCCAGAAACTCACGGTCGTGCGAAACGACAAGCAAAGTACCGTCAAAATCGAGCAAAGCCTTCTTTAACAAACCTTTTGAATGGATGTCGAGGTGGTTTGTAGGCTCATCCAAAACCAGAAAGTTCACCGGCTCAAGCAACAACCTGATCATAGCCAGGCGTGAACGCTCGCCACCAGACAATACTTTTACCTTTTTGTCGGCATCTTGTCCCGAAAACATAAACGCACCCAAAATATCACGGATCTTTGTCCGGATGTCACCAACAGCAATCTTGTCAATGGTTTCAAAAGCCGTTAATTCCTCATCCATCGCATCTGCCTGATTTTGCGCAAAATACCCTATCTTTACATTGTGGCCCAACTTATGCTCTCCGGTACATTCAAGCTCCTGCATGATGATCCTGGCCATGGTACTCTTCCCTTCACCGTTCTTCCCAACAAATGCGATCCGGTTGCCCCTTTCAAGGGTAAGGTCAACTTTGTCCAGAACAAGCAAGTCGTCATACCTTTTACTGACCTCTTTGGCCTGAAAAACCACAGTTCCCGAACGTGGGGAGGGTGGAAATTTTATATTTAAAGAACGGGTATCCTCTTCATCAATTTCAATACGGTCAACCTTATCGAGCTGTTTGATACGTGATTGGACCTGGACAGATTTGGTGGCCTTGTACCTGAACCGCGCAATAAACTCTTCCGTATCCTGGATCATTTTTTGCTGGTTCACAAACGCTGCCATTTGCTGTTCGCGCCGTTCCTTGCGAAGCTCAATATATTTAGAATAGTTCACTTTATAATCGTAGATCTTGCCCAAACTAATCTCAACCGTCCGGTTGGTCACATTGTCGAGAAAAGCCCTGTCGTGCGATACCAACACCACTGCCCCTGCATAATCCTTCAGGAAACTCTCAAGCCATTCAATCGATTCAATATCAAGGTGGTTCGTTGGTTCATCGAGCAGGAAGACATCCGGCTTTTTAAGGAGGATTTTTGCAAGTTCGATCCTCATTCGCCATCCACCCGAAAACTCGGAAGTTGCGCGGTTGAAATCTGTCCGCTCGAAACCAAGCCCCATCAATGTCTGCTCAATATTCACATGAAAATTGTTGCCGCCCATTAAATGGAAACGCTCGTTGGCTTCATGCATTTCATCAATGATCCGGTGGTATTCGACCGATTCATAATCTTCGCGTACAGCCAGCTCGTTGTTGAGAAATTCGATCCGTTTTTCAAGGGCCTGAATTTCGGAAAATGCAGTAATTGCCTCATCCATAAGCGACCGTGAATCGGCCAGTTCCATTTGCTGCGGAAGGTATCCAATGGTGATGTCTCGAGGAATAACTACCCTCCCTGAGGTTGGGACCTGTAATCCTGCAAATATTTTTAACAAGGTTGATTTGCCAGCTCCATTTCTCCCTGCGAGGCCAATACGGTCGCGTGGGTTGACAATAAAGTTAACCTGCTTAAAAAGCTCAAAACCACCAAACTCAACATACAAATCTTCTACAGAAACACTCATGACAATCAATCACATACAAGGATGAAAACTTATTGGGCAGAATAAATTGGAAAATCGTTCCAACAGACCTGATCACCAATAAAGCAGCCGCAAAGATACCAAAATTTGCAGGGCGATAGGATTTATTTTTCAAGACCATCCAATAATACAGCAAGATGCAAATTTTTCCTTCATGTGCAAAATCAATTTATATCTTTGCAAAAAATTCAAATTAAACGTTTTGGGAAGAAAAAATAAACCATTGCCAATCTACGAAAACGTAGAGATCATGGATGTTGGGGCCGAAGGAAAAGCAATTGCAAAAGTTGACGGTTTTGTAATATTTACTACACATGTTATTCCAGGCGACATTGTTGACTTACAGGTAATTAAGAAAAAAGAAAAATATCAGGAAGCCAAAGTTATACGGATCAGGGAAAATTCGCCAGACCGTATCCCTGCGTTTTGCGAACACTTTGAAGTATGCGGTGGGTGCAAATGGCAATATCTTCCTTACGATAAACAATTGTTTTACAAGCAGAAACAGGTTTTCGACCAACTCAGGAGAATCGGCAAAGTAACGGTTCCCCCTATCCTTCCGATCAAAGGTTCTGCCCATTCCATATTTTACCGCAATAAACTTGAATTTACCTTTTCGAACCGAAGGTGGCTCACAATCGAAGAAGTGCGTTCGGGAGCATTGTTCGGTGATATGAACGTTCTGGGTTTCCATGTTCAGGGAATGTTCGACAAAGTGCTAAATGTGAGGAAATGCTGGTTACAGCCTGATCCATCGAATGCAATCCGGAATTCAGTGATGGAGTTCGCCATAAACAATCAGTTGGAATTCTATGACTTGCGTAATAAGGAAGGTTTTATGCGAAACCTGATCATACGAACGACCAGCATAGGCGAGGTCATGGTGATCGTCAATTTCTTCCGTGAGATTCCTGACAAGAGGGAAGCATTGCTTAATTTTATCGCTGAAAAATTTCCCGAAATCACTTCATTGCTCTATGTGATCAACGAAAAAGGGAACGATACGATCACCGATCAGGTGATCCACTTCTTTAAAGGACGCGACTACATCATCGAAGAGATGGAGGACCTGAAATTTATCATCGGGCCAAAGTCCTTTTACCAAACCAATTCGGATCAGGCTTATGAATTGTACAAGATAGCCCGTGATTTTGCTGCCCTGACGGGAAAAGAGGTGGTTTACGACCTTTACACCGGAACAGGGACGATTGCCTGTTTTGTTGCATCACAGGCAAAAAAAGTCATTGGCATTGAATATGTCCCTGAAGCCATAATCGATGCGAATATCAATGCAAAGAACAACAACATCGAAAATACCCGCTTTTTTGCTGGTGATATGAAGGATGTCCTTACCAAAGGCCTAATTGCCGAACATGGCCATCCTGATGTGATCATTACCGATCCGCCGCGTGCCGGGATGCATGAAGATGTGATCAATACGATCTTGTTTGCTGCCCCTCAACGGATTGTGTATGTAAGTTGCAATCCGGCAACCCAGGCACGCGATATTTTAATGCTCAGTCACGAATACAAGGTTACAAAGGTTCAGCCTGTAGATATGTTCCCACATACGCACCATGTTGAAAATGTGGTGTTGCTGGAGAGGATCGAAAATTCTATGGTTGTAGATGGTTTGTAGTTTTTAACTGTAGATTTTTTTTACATGCGGCTGGCGGCTAGTTACTGGCGGCTGGCGGCATGGAATCCTAAAGAAAGGATGGGGAGCCAAGAAAAAGGATGATATCTTGAGGTGTGGCTAGCGATTGGCAACTGGCGACAGGCTGTTCGGAGTCCTAATTGATGATGAGGTGCGACTGGCGGCTGGAAATACTAAATAAAAATTCATTTTTAGATATAATTAGTTAGGATTCTGTTTATTAAGATTGTGCCGAAGGCACAGAATACCGGTAGAAATTCACATTTTCGTTTTCTGTTTCGTCCCGTACGGGACGACATTTTGCGTTTAAATCTTTCTTCTACCTATATTCAATCCCTAATAGGATTGCCCAAGGTAAACAATAGACTCCAGACACTCTAAATCAGATCATTTCTTTCGTTATTGTATCGCTATGTGTACGAATTAACTCTTTTCGATCACTACGAAATTTGTATGAAATATTTTGTTTTTTTAGGTCTCGCAAAGTACGCAAGGTTAGGCAAAAACTTGTTTATTAGATCCTTTGCGTTCATGGCTGGCTTTGCGAGAAAATTTTTGTTTTTATGTCTCCCATTGATTCCAAGGTTACCCAAAGGCTAAATTTTAAGATTCTTTGCGTTCTTCGCGGGCTTTGCGCGACATTTCTTATATTCGCAGATTCATCAAGCTAACGGCTACTCACATATGCCCGAAATTAAAATAGTACAGAAAGACAAAATTGAAACTATCCTTGCAAGGGAAGGCGAAACACTTTTGGGAACTCTTCAAAAGAAGGGTCATGACATCTATTCTCCCTGCGGCGGAAACGGGACTTGTGGAAAATGTAAGGTCTTTGTAAAGGGCGAAGGGGTTGTGACTTCCTGTATTTATCACGTTGCCAATGACATGGAAATCACTTTGCCAGAAAAAAGGGAAGCAAAAATCCTGGTTGAACAACATGAGCATACGGCACAGGTCGCCTTTGATCCCGGAGCTTCAGCGAATTTATCTTATTACCCACACGGTTTGGCAATCGATATCGGGACCACCACCCTCGTTTTTTATCTTGTAAACCTTGTAACCGGAGCAATCATCGAAACGAGGGCTGTTGTAAATCCTCAAACAAAATATGGGGCGGATGTTATTTCGCGGATCAATTATACGGCACAAAATCGAGATGGATTGAATGTTCTACAACAAGAGATAATTGGTGCAATTAATTTTCAACTAGACCATTTTGTTGAAATAACAGGAATTACAAGCAACGAAATCGTTAAGATTACCATTGCCGGGAACACCACGATGTTGCACCTTATGGTTGGAGTCGATCCTCTTCCAATCGCCCTGGCACCATTTAAACCAGCTTTTGTCGCCGAACAGCTTCTTCATGGAGCCGACCTGAAATTGAATTGCCATCCTGATGCCGAAATAAAGGTACTTCCCTCCATTGCAGCATATGTCGGAGCCGATATAGTAGCAGGGATCGCTTCGATTAAGCCTTCCGAAAGTTTTCAGAAGTTTCTGTTTTTGGATATTGGGACCAATGGCGAACTGGCATTGATAACACCTGAAAAAATCTGGTGTTGTGCCACTGCTGCCGGTCCTGCTTTTGAAGGTGCAAATATCAGTTGCGGGATGAGTGCAGTCGAAGGTGCTATAAATACCTTTGATTCAAAGGGTTATAATACAATTGGCAACAGTTCCCCTGTAGGACTTTGTGGCTCTGGATTGATCGATGTGGTGGCCTATTTAATTGAAAACAAACTTGTTCAAAGTGATGGATTGTTGCCGGAAGATTTTGTCATTTCTGATGGAGATCCCTTAACAAGAGCAAATAGGATCGTACTGAACCAACAGGACATCCGCGAAGTTCAATTGGCAAAATCGGCAATTATGGCTGGGATTAAAGTTTTGCTCAAAAAAGCATCGCTTGGGTTTGATGATCTTGACACATTAGTTTTGGCTGGTGGCTTTGGGAGTTACATCGATGTGAAGAGTGCCATAACAATTGGGATGCTCCCAAAAGAGATGGAAAACAAAACCCTTTCGCTTGGAAATACCTCTGGAACAGGGGCTTTGCTTGCCCTGAAATCGGTAAAGTTCGACTTGAACATCCAGGAAGTATTGCGTAAGTCGTGTTACATAGAACTTTCAGATGATGAGGATTTTGTGTTGGATTATGTGATGAATATGGATTTTGAATTATAGAAATAATAGAAATAAGGAAATAAAGAAATATTTGATTGGAGTTCAAACAGAAATCTGTTTTCATTAAATCAAACCATTGATAAGATGATGAATAGTAGCCCACACTCTGAAAAGTAAGAAATGCCACGAAGACTCCAAGTCACTAAGGTTTCACAAAGATTTAAATATCAGTGCTATATCCTTAGTGACGCCTTAGTGTCTTTGTGTCTTCGTGGCAAAAAAGACTTTCCGGAGTGAACTGATTAGCCGAAAATATAATAATGAAAATAAAAAATAAGAACTAAAAAACTTTTAAATGCGAAATTTGATCTTTCTTTCCATTCTAATTGGCACATTGATAAGCGGTTGTTCGGATAAGAACCGGACAAATCCGCAATGGCGTGGCGTAAACCGCGATGGGATCTATCAGGAAAAAAACCTGTTGAAGAGCTGGCCTGAAGCAGGACCTAAACTACTTTGGTTTACTGAAGCGATAGGCAAAGGTTATGCTGCTCCGGTAATCTCAAACGACAGGCTATTTGTCAATGGCGAGATCGATAGCATCAGCCATGTGTTTGCTTTCGACCTGAATGGAAAACTGGTCTGGAAAACAGCAAATGGCCCTGAGTTTTTCGGGACCGATTATTCTGCCAATTTCCCGGGAGCCCGCTCCACCCCAACTGTTTATGATGGTCTGGTTTATGTTTGCTCCGGAATGGGAAGAATTGCCTGTCTGGAAGCCAAAACTGGAAAAGAAAAATGGAGCGTTAATATGGCCAGCGATCTGGGAGGCAAGATCAATATGTTTGGCTGCTCCGAATCTCTGTTTGTCGATGAGAACAACGTCTATTGTTATCCGGGTGGCCGCGAAACAAATGTTGCTGCCTTGGACAGACTAACGGGTAAGATCATTTGGAAATCAAAAGCATTGGGCGATTCTGTCTCCTTCAGCTCCCCTATGAGAATACAACTTCCAGAAATAAATATACTTGTAAATGTATCACATGAATATCTGTTTGGTGTGGATATGAAGGATGGAAAGTACTTATGGTCGTACAAGTTGGATTCGGTAAAATTGGAAGGGGACCATTCCAACACGCCTCTCTATTCGGATGGTTATATTTATGGAATTGCAGGTGATGAAAATGGCACCGGTGCCTATAAACTGGAATTATCCAAGGATGGGAAAAGCATCAAAGAAGTTTGGAGAAACAAGGGTGTCCTTAATGCCATGGGCGGGTTTGTGAAAATTGGAGACAAGATATACTGTACTGCAAATGATAACAAGCTGAAATGCCTTGACACAAAAACAGGTTTAGTCATTGAATCCCTTTCAGGTATGCGCGGCAGTGTTATTTATGCGGATGGTCAGCTTTACTGTTACAGCGACAATGGAAATGTCAATCTTGTTCAAATCTCAGGAGACAAAATGCAGGTAACCGGCAAATTCAAGATCGACAAAGGGACCAAGGAGCATTTTTCCCATCCTGTCATCAATGATGGGGTGCTTTATATAAGACATGGAAATGCGTTGATGGCGTATGGGATCAAATAACATTTAATCAAAAAATATCAAGCCACTTTAAAAACACCGGCGGGAAAAAACACACCGCCGGGTTTGTGCGATCTCAAACCTGTCAGCGTACGAAGTTCCAAAAGTGGTTGATAATAATTTTCAAGATATTGCATCGTAATTCCACCTGCCCCCTTTTGGGAAAGGGAGAATCGTTCATGGATAATTTATGGTTTTAAGGATGATTAAACAATAAAAGTTGACTGGTCGATTTCTGTATAGATTCCGTCAATTTCCTTTTGGATCGCGATCGTTTCGGCTAGGGCTGTAACTATCTTCCCAAAGAATTTTGAGTCGTTAAGCCTCAGTCCCTTCCTGTCTTTGAGGTATTTTTTAAGGACCGGATAGCCACCGATCTGGTAGTTCCAAACTTCATTTGAAATAGTATCGAAATACTTTTCCCCATTGATATGGAGCGTCTGTTCTGTTTCGTCATAAACCACCCTTTCGATCTGGTCGTTGGCTGAATCGCCATGGTATTTTGAGACCGGAGTCTCCAGCAACTTACTTTTCATTAAATGCAAGTCAACCAATTGATTGCCGAGATTTGCCATTTTGATGAAAAGTCTATAATCCTCAGTAAAGGGGATCCTTGGTAAATCAGATTTAAGGAATTCTGAATATTTGAGCCGGTAAAGATTGCTGTACAAGACGGCATAGATATAATGGAAAATTTCTTCCGGCTCGGGTTTGGTTTTATAAATCCTGGTCAGCTTTTCGTAAAAACCCTTTTCAATATTGGGTATCCTTACAATCGTTGAATAATCCACCTCAGGTTCAAAAAGGATCATGGTTTGAAGGACCGATTTTCTTGCACTTTTTTCCTTGTAAAGGTACAGAGGGAACAAAAAGTTGACCTCCTTATTTGAAACTGCATGGTGGGTCATGATCTTGTCGGTGACAAAAGCATGTTCCCATTTTTTGTTACCCTCAACCCTTTTGCTGACCGCCAAACCAAGATTGTTGTCAACCTTCAGAAGATGCTGCATGACCTCATTTCTAGGCATACAATGGAATCCACGACTATTCCCTGTATAATATGTAAACCTGTTGTCAAAAGGCTGGGCAAGAATAGGAACAATATTCTTACGATGTAAGCCACTCTTTTTCAGGTCTTCCTGAGCTAAAGATACTTTCCAGTCACGTACATCAACTCCAAGTTGGTAAGCATCGCGAGCAATTTCGGGATCCATTTTTGAAAACTGCGAAACCGTGTTCCAAACCTCATTTTCAGTCCACCGGATTGTCAGTTTGTCCCTTGCAGTAACAATGCCAACACTGTTGACAGGGAATATTTCATCGACAGGCATCCAGGTCAGGTAGTTCCTGATTTTGTCGATCTCGCGATGGGTAAAAAAGTAGTGTGGCGATTCCGGCACGATACTCCGATAATTGGCTGCCAGAAAATCGTTGGAATTCAACCAATCATACTTGAGATCCCTCGTCCCAAACAAATCAGATTGATAAACCTGGCATCCAACCTTGTCTTTCTGCTTCACAAACAAAACAATGGAAGTCCCCTGCCGTATATCAAAAACATTTTCATCCTTTCCTCCATCGGCAGTAACCTCCTTTTTAAGGCTGTTGCCATGCAAATCAAGGATATAAATCTCGTTAAAGGTATTCATCAAGCTTTGGCGCATCCCCCTGAAAGTTGGGTTGTCGAGATAACTGTGGTTCGTGATCATACCCAAAACGCCAAAGCCCGATTGTTCTATTTTCCATTGGGCAAAACGGAGGAATTTAACGTAGTCGTCCTGAAGCCATTTCGGGTTTTTCTCGCCCAATGGATTCCCATCCACAAAATAGTAATCCATCAGGATATCCCCGATAAAGGTTTTTTGCAACTTCTTGACCTCCTTTGTTAAGATATTGGAATAATTTCTTTCAACCCTTTTTTTAGTGGAATCCCAGTAATAATCTTTGATGTAACGCGCTCGCGGTAAAAATTTGACAATTTGCTCACTCGGATT
This sequence comes from uncultured Bacteroidia bacterium, assembly GCA_903927965.1. Taxonomy (GTDB): domain Bacteria; phylum Bacteroidota; class Bacteroidia; order Bacteroidales; family Prolixibacteraceae; genus JAAFHB01. Next base: position 23,873 of record CAIYPA010000029.1, read on the forward strand.
AGACGACATACCGCTATAAGGCGGATTTCCAAAAACCACCAACAAAGGCTGTTCCTTTTTCACTTTGCCTGCAAGATGGCTCTCTTCACTTAATGACCGAATGCCAGGAATTGTCGCATTTTCCAAATCTTCCAATTCGAGCGAGTTCGTTAGATAAAGTTTGAAGCGCTCATCATCAGTCAAGCGATAACCCAACTCTTCAAAGAGGAAACTCATTTTCAAATGACCGATTGCATACGGGGCCATCATCAATTCGAAGGCATAGAAATTCTGAAGGACATGGTTCCGGATGAAATTGATCTTCCCACCATTTCCATACTTTTCGACGTACTCTTTTACAGCAAGTTTTATCGCTTCGGCAGGAAAGGTCAACGTTCCACCAGCCGGATCCAACAAGGTAACATTCTCACCGCCAATTCCATCAGAAATTGAGAAATGAGATTTAAGCAACTGATTGATTGAACGGACAATATAACCGACAACAGGCTCCGGCGTATAATAGACTCCCCGTTTGTCCCTTATTGTCGGGTCATAAGCAGTTAAAAATGTTTCATAAAAATGGATGATCGGATCTTCTCCCTTGCCCCCTTTTTCATAGTCATGTAAAATCTTATTGACGTCTGTCAGGTTTAGGACCTCGGCAATATCGTCAACTATGATTTGAAGTGAAAGTGGCGGGTCTTCGAGGGAGATAAAGCGGAAAAGGTCTCGCAAAATACCGATTGTATTGGGAATGTATTTATAGGCCAATTCACGATTGAACCCATTTTTAGATCGGCTCCGTGCGGCAAATAGACCATAAGTGATTGTCTGTGAATACAGATCAGCAAAAGATTCTTCAGTAAGCGTCCTGATCAGGTATTTTGTAAATGCCTCATAAAATCCAAGGATCGCCTTTTTCCCGTTCCTTCCTTCTTCAGCCATTTCTATGCTGACTACTTCATCGCGGAGGAAACGGGTCCGCTTGGCCAATTCCATTGCCAGGGCTTTTGCATTCCTGACAACTGGCAAAGAAAACGAGAAAAAGGTATTCAGCAAATCAATGAATTCTGCCTCTTTCTCAACAGGAGGTGCAGCTTTTAACTTTTGGGCCAGGACCTGCCTTCCAATCACAACTTTCCTGATCAACTCCCCTTCCCTGTATAACCTGAATTCATAGAAATTGGTCTGGATCACATTCGGGAAAGTGTTACGGTATCTTTTTAATTGTTCCGATTCTTCGACCCTGTCAAGATTTGTAACAGACGGATCTTTGGCCTCAATGTAACCGGTAATGTGGTGGCTTCCGTCCCAAATACGGAAATCGGGATTCCCGGCTTCGGTCTTTTTGGGAAGTACCGTAACCTCAACTTTCTTTATGGCATTGACCTCCGCAAATTCAAGCACCAACTTCTCAAGATGTTTATAATAACTTTCTTCACGTGCGTCACCCTGATTAATAGAAACTTGTAAGTTGTCGAAATATTGCTTTAACATTGAGCAGGTTTTAAGTCCACAAATTACCAAAATTTTCGGAAGAACATTTATAAACCCATTTTATTTTTTTGTTCCGATTCGTGTGACATCCAATTTTGAACCTTCAAACAAGGATTTATAATCGGGTTTGGGTGGTTTTGTGCCATAAATACTACCCTTACCTAAGTTGTATTCGTAAGGCAGCACCCTGGCTTTCCAGAGGTTTAAACCACCATCAAGACTGGCAATATTTGTAAACCCATTGTTAAACAATACATTGGCAACCCTTACACTGCGAATGCCTCCTGGACAAGCCGTAATCACAAGCTTATCTTTAGGGATTTCAGCCAATCTATCTTCGATCAAGGACATTGGAAGATAAAGTACATCCGGCAATTTGACCGCCTCAACCGAGGTTTCGTTCGGTTCGCGCACATCAAGCAAATAAGCTTCACGATTGGAAACTGCATTAAGCGTATCATCTGGAGAAACAAACCTAACACCTTCCAATGTAAACTCCTGAAATCGTGGAATTTCTGTTATATTTATCATCTTTTATTTATTAAACACTGTAATACAAAGGTGCTGCTAAATTTTTGCGCCAAAATACTTCTTCTTGAACCAAAGTGCAACATTGACCAATAAAATCAACACCGGCACTTCGATCAATGGCCCGATCACCGTTGCAAATGCCTCCTGTGAATTGATCGTGAATACCGAAATGGCAACCGCAATTGCCAATTCAAAATCGTTACTTCCAGCAGTTAAGGCCATTGTAGTCGATTTTTCGTAGTTGGAACCCATCCATTTGGCGATAAAGAAAGTCGTGAAAAACATAAAAACAAAATAGATGGTGTAAGGAACTGCGACACGAAGAACATCCAAAGGCAATTCAATGATCTTCTCACCTTTAAGCGAAAACATCACAAATATTGTAAACAACAATGCGATAGGCGTTAACCATGAAACTTTGGGTATGAACTTTTGAAAATACCAATTATCGCTCATTACCTTTCGCAAAATCAGGCTCGAAACCAAACCTGCAGCAAACGGGATTCCCAGATAGATCAGAACAGTCACAGCAATTTCGGCAATCGAAATGTTTACAATTGCACCCTTGAACCCAAACAATGGAGGCAGAAAAGTAATAAAGACATAGGCATAAACCGAATAAAGGAATACCTGAAATATCGCATTAAATGCAACAAGGCCTGCAGCCAATTCGGTATCCCCCTTTGCAAGGTCGTTCCAGACCAAAACCATAGCAATACAACGCGCTAAACCAACGAGGATTACACCCACCATCAGTCCGGGCTGGTTGTGGAGAAAAAGTATCGCCAGAAAGAACATGACCAATGGGCCAACGATCCAATTTTGGGTAAGCGATAAACTGAGCAGCTTTAAATTCTTAAAAACCAGTGGCAGTTTTTCGTATTTTACTTTGGCCAAGGGGGGATACATCATCAGGACAAGGCCGATTGCAATCGGAATGTTCGTTGTGCCGGAGCTTAACGAATTCCAGAATCCTGATATACCCGGGCTAAAATAGCCGATCAGAACACCCAGAAACATGACAAGAAAAATCCAAAGGGTAAGGTAACGGTCAAAAAATGACAATTGCTTGATTGTGCTCATAATAATAATTTGAAAATTTGAAGATTTGAAGATTTGGAAATGAATAAAGATATCATGGAAAATAGCATTTGCTACCTACCTTACTTCATCCAGATTATTGAATTCTAACTACTTATATCCAGAAACGGTTATACTGAAAAGCCCTAAATCACTATTTTGAAATTCAGAGATTTCCTCTGTTGATAAATAATTCTCAAGAACTTTTGCCGGAATGGGAATTGCCCTCAATTTGTGAACAGACACATTTTTAAATCCCTGCATTTCAATTATTTCCATATATTTCTCTTTTTCAATGGCACCAGCAACACAACCGGCATACATTTCGGCATCTTTGCGGAGCTTTTCAGGAAGTACCCCTTTGATCACGACGTCCGAAACACAAAAATGGCCACCAGGTTTCAAAACCCTCATAATCTCGGAAAAGGCTTTGTTCTTGTCTGGAACCAAATTTAATACGCAATTTGAAACTACCACATCAAAGGAATTATCCGGCAATGCCATTTCCTCGATGTCGCCTTGAACAAATTCAACATTGCTGTATCCCAGTTTCTGATTGTTTTGGTTTGCCTTGACAATCATGGACTCGGTGAAGTCCAGGCCAGTAACTTTACCGCTTTCTCCAACAATGGACCTGGCAACAAAACAATCATTTCCGGCACCGCTTCCCAGATCGAGGACATGGTCACCAAGTTTTAGTTCGGCAAATTGAGTAGGAATCCCACATCCTAAGCCAAGGTCGGCATCCGCTTGATGACCTTTGATATTCTTGTATTCGTCGCCAATCATGCTAACTTCCAATTCTCCACAACAACTTGAAGAAGGTCCGCAACAACTTGATTGATTGACCAATAAACTTTTCTTTGCGATTTCGCCGTACTTTTCTTTAACAACAAGTTTTAAATCATTTGCATTCATAACTGCGGTTTTATTTGTTCTACATATAATTTCCAGAAACCTTTTTTGATCTCTTCCCTGACACGGAGAAATTCGCTCCAGATAAATTCATCTGTTCCTACTGCATGTGACGGATCATCAAAACCAATATGCAGCCTATGTTTTACTTTTCCGATAAATGCAGGGCAGTTTTCGTTCGCTCCGCCACAAACAGTAATCACGTAGTCCCATTCTTCACCCAAGTATAAATCAACAGAATCGGAAGTGTGGTGGCTGATGTCGATACCGATTTCTTTCATCGCAGCAACTGCCTTTGTGTTCAATTTGCCTGAAGCTTCGGTCCCAGCAGAACAAACCGTAATGCTTGGATCGAACGATTGTAAAAACCCATGTGCCATCTGACTGCGGCAACTGTTTCCTGTACACAGAATTAAGACTTTCATATTGTGACTCTTTTATAAGTTGTTAATATTTAATTATTTGCATTGAATATTCTCAAGTAATTGCATTTCATCCAAAAAATCCCCAAGGATTTTCTTCATCTCTTCTATTTTATTCAAATCGAGACAATAGTTCATTTTTACACCAGAGACATGCCCGTGAATCAATCCTGCATCTTTTAACTCTTTAAGATGCTGATTGACAGTCGTCCTGCTCAAAGGCAGTTCTTCCGAAATGTCACCGGATATGCAAGTCTTTGTTTTGGCCAAAAAATCAAGGATTTGCAACCTTGCAGGGTGGGCAAGTGCCTTGAATAAATTGGCCCTGACCTGAAACACTTCATCAAAAAGTTCTGTTTTTGAAACAACCATTTCTTCTATTTTTATTTATGACGCAAATATACGTCAAATTTCAATATAACGTATATTTACGTCAGATAATTTTTAAAAAATCTAATATTTTTTTAATGTAATACTAATCAATGAATTGCATTTATGGCCTGATCTTTTCAAACAACCCCATCAATTTGGTCTGAAAAATTTCGGTAATCTGTGCCTGATGTTCGCCAATTGGTTTTACCGGGATCAAATCCATCACTTTTTCGGGAGAAAGCCTTGAATTGAACATTAGGTCAACTGCAGCAACCAATGTTTGGTGAACAGAGGCTTTGCTTTCTTCTTCATTTAATCCCAATTGAAGACCAATCTTGCAGAGTTCGTCCCATTGGAACCAGAAATAGGTTGGAAGCATTGCCGAAAGCAGCGCATATGCCTCTAACTTAGTTTCTACTACTTCCAATATATTTCCAAATATTTCAAATATTTCCATTACTTCACTCTTCGAGTTCAAATCAAATCCTCCTGAAAAAGCCACCGGATTGTAACCCTCATTGATGTAAGATGTTGCATTTGGAATCATCCGGACAATATTTTGGATTTGCAATTTTGATCCGATCTTTTCAATGGTGATCTTTGCCGCAAGGGAAATTACCACGGTATCTTTAGTAACCACAGCGGCTACTTTGCCAAGTGTTTCCATGATCATAGGCGGATGAAGGGCAATAAAGACAATCGGTTGATTGGCTGCCAGTTCGACAGTTTGAGCAATTTCGATCTGAGGAAATTGCTGTTTTAAGTCGTTTATAACATCGGCATTTGTGTCGAAAACGACTATCGATTGAAATTCAACATTCTTGTTGGCAAATGCCTGAAGAAAAATTTTGGTGATGCGGCCACCACCAATAAACCCCAAAGATTTTGTTTTCATAATCGTATGGTTGATAAGTAAATAAATGATTTTTAATCGTTGATACTGAATTTATTTAACCCCTTCTGATTTCAACACCTTGATCAATTCTTCTTCAGGGAAAAAACCTACGTGCCTTGAAAATTCCTTCCCGTTTTCATCCAAAAACACCTGGGTTGGAATCGCTTCAATACCAAATTGTTGTCCAAACGGCTTTCCTTCTGGTGACCAGACATCGTGGAAAACCACTTTTACTTGAGTTCCATATTTCTTTTCGATAGATTTCATGACCCCTTGCATTTTCTGACAAGGAATGCAACGAACCGAACCAAGCTCTATAAATGTCACTTTGTACTTTGCTATGCTCTTTTTTTGAATTTCTAGCCTTGACTCCTGAGCTTTGCTGTTTGATACGATAGTGATGAAAAAAATTATCGCAACTAAAATTGTTTTTAAACTATTAATTATCATAGATATAAGTTTAGATGATTCCATAATTTGAATTGGCATCGGCACAATTTTCATCCTCAGTTTCAAATTCAAGTGTAGTATGCTCAATATTGACATGTTCCAACCGATGCCTGATCTTGTATTTAATCTGGTTTTGTTCCTCCATACAGATGTTTGGTGAAATAACTACATGTGCGGTCATGGCATTCTGAGAAGTACTGATAGCCCAAATGTGCAAGTGGTGAACATCAATGACATCCTTTACCTCCCTGATTTCTGAAAGTACATCCTTGATATTGATGCTTTTCGGTACGCCGTCCAGCGTAAGGTAAAGACTATCCCTAAACAGGGTCCATGTTGAGTAGAAAATTGCCAATACAATTACCAGGCTCATTACCAGATCAAGCCAGTAAAGGCGGAAAAAGAAAATCAACATTCCTGAAATCACCACGCCAAGCGAAACAGCCGCATCTGCCAACAAATGCAGGTAAGCACCCTTTACATTCAGGTCGCGATCTTTGTCCTTAAAAAAAGAGGAATGCTGAGACTGCATTGATTACAATTCCGATTCCGGCAACAATTGAGATGGGAATCCCTTCCACAACCACAGGATTGTGCAACCGGTTAAGACTTTCCCAGGTTATTCCACCAATCACCACAAAGAGGACCACCGAGTTGATCAGTGATATCAGAATGGTTGATTTGCGAAAGCCATACGTAAATTTATCGCTTGATTTTACTTTGGTCAGGCGAAAGCCTAGCAGGGCCAGGGCAAGCGAAGCTACATCCGTCAGGTTATGGCCTGCATCCGAAATCAACGCCAATGAATCATAATGCAACCCGGCACCAAACTCAACAACCACATACAACAGGTTGAATATGATCCCAATGATAAAAGCTTTGTTTAAATTTGAACGATTGTCTGTGTGGTGATGTTCTCCCATGTTTATATTTATATTAACCAATCAGCGTTTTTCAGCTAACCCATTTAAAAGATAAAATTGAACAAGTACCCCACAATCATGATCCCGAAACCCACAATTCCGATAAAAGTAAAGATCAACGGAAGTTTCAATACCTTTCTCAGGATCACCATTTCAGGCAACGAAAGACCAATTACCGACATCATAAAGGCAAGGGCAGTACCCAGCGAGGCACCTTTCTCGATCAGAACCGAAACGATCGGGACAATCCCGGCAGCATTGGAATACAACGGAATACCGATTAGGATCGAAAGCGGTATGGAATACCATGCAGATTTCCCCATTAAGGATGCCATAAATTCTTCAGGAACATATCCATGTGCCCCGGCACCAACCAGGATTCCCAAAGCCACATAGATCCAGACTTTACCAACAATCTCTTTCACAGCATCATATCCAAGACTGATCCGTTTAGAAAAATCTGGCTTTTCTTCTGTTGATCCACTATTACCCATATGGGATTCATAGACCCACGGTTCGACCCATTTTTCAAGTTTCAACAATCCGATCATCCATCCAGACAGGATTGCAATGGCCAATCCTGTCCCTATATAAATTGCAGCAACTTTCCACCCAAACATCCCATACAAAAGAATGATCGCCACTTCATTGATCATCGGGGCTGCGATCAGGAATGAAAAAGTTACCCCAAGTGGCACTCCCGATTCCACAAACCCCAAAAACAATGGGATGGCCGAACAGGAGCAAAATGGGGTGACAATTCCCAAGGTTGCAGCCATAACATTTCCTGTAAACGTTTTCTTCCCTTCCAAGGCTTTTCTGGTCCGCTCAGGAGTGAAATAGGTACGGATAATTCCAACAAAGAAAATAATCAAAGTCAGAAGAAGCATTACCTTGGGGAACTCGAAAACAAAGAACCGAAGGGCTTCCGCAAAATGGGAACCTTTCGTCAATCCCATAACATGATCGATGAACCAATCTGACATTGGCGCAAGGTTTTTGTAAAACAGAAACCAAACAGGCACAATGCAGATAGGTAACCAGATCGAATTCTTTAAACTTTTCATTTCCAATGTGTCAAGTAGTTCGCAATTCAACGAACAAGTATTTCAAATTTTTTTAACCGAAAACGATGAATGAGTAATATGTTCCAACCAGAATAAAGAGCACGGCAATCACGTGACGGAACCAGAGTTCAAAAATCTTTATTTTATTGTATATCAACCCAATAGAACCAACTGAAAAGGCAAGTATCCACGCAAAGAAAATCACGGGTATCCCAGTTGCAAGTGCAAAAACCATTGGAAGATACAAGCCGGACACAGATGAAACTGTCATCGGAATAAGCATCCCAAAATACAATACACCACTGTAAGGACAAAAGGCCAAAGCGAAAACCATTCCAAGCAAAATGGCATCAAGATAGCCCCAATGAGTTTTGGACTCCATTTTCGAAGTCAGTCCACTCATTCCGGGAAAATTTATTTTAATCACATCCAGCATAAACAATCCAATAATGATCAGTAATGGACCCAATAATTTTTGTCCGTAAATCTGGAAAAACCCAGAGAACTTAAATTGATCGGCCCCAAAATAGATGATTAATGCAATGATAGTATATGAAATAGCACGGCCCAGAGTATAAAGCAATCCATTCACAAAAACCCGGTTCCGGTTTTCGATATTTTTGCTGATAAAACCTACCGCCGTGATGTTTGTCGCCAAAGGGCAGGGACTAATAGCTGTCATTAAGCCGAGCAAAAAAGCCGAAAGCCAGGGAATCGTGCTGTTTTCGAGAAGATTCGTCAGGAACTCCATTGAAAACTATTTTAATAGTCCATCAACTTTTGTCTTGATGATGGATTTAAACTTTTCAGGATTATTCACCGCATATAGAAAACCCTCGTTTGTAATGTTGATTTTTGAATCGCCTTTAACAATCAAGAGGGTCTGACTAGAAATCTTAAGCTTTTCAACCAAAGTTTTATTTTTCTCATCTTCAAGGTTAATGGCTTGAAATTTCACTTTCCCACCGTAAAGCACTTCCAAATCTTTTTTGGCCTCTGCCTCGACAGTTTTACAAGTAACACAACGTACTGTCATGTGAAAATAGTAGGCTTCAACCTTTCCGGAAACTGAACCCGCCGATTCTTTTTGGGCTGTTTGTGCATGAACTGAAAAGCAGTTCACCAAAACAATCAAAAAACCAAACAATATTGACCTTCTTATCATGATTTATAATTTAATTGATTTGAAAATTGGCGAATTTGAAGATTAGTCAATTTGAAGATTTGAAAATGTAAAAATATGTCCATGGCAATCTTCAAATTTTCAAATTATCAAATTTTCAAATTGTTTTTGTCAAGATTTGTTTGATCTCGTCAGTGGAAGGAATACGCCCCTTGATTTCAACTTTGCCATCAACAACAAGTGCCGGGGTGGTCATTACCCCCAGTTTCATGATTTCAAGGAAGTCTTCCACCTTGGTAATGGTAGCGTCGATCCCGTTTTGCTGTACTACCTCGCGGGTCAATTTTTCAAGTGTCTTACACTTGGCACAACCCGAACCTAAAATCTTGATTTCCATAATAATATAGTTATTTGCATTTTATGATTGGTCCTTCAACATCCATTTTAAGAAACTTCCTGAACAAGTCCTGCGCTTCCTTCCAATTTTCAAAATTGATGCAATATTTGATCCGTGGTGCCTCAATTTCGCCTTGTATGAGTCCGGCATCTTTTAATTCCTTTAAATGTTGGGAAAGGGTCGACTTGACGATCGGAAGGACTTCGGTCAGGTCGCCACTATAGCAACATGACTGTTTCGACAGTAATTCAAGCACATACATGCGAATAGGATGCCCCATTGCCTTGGCATACCTCGCAATTTTAACGTGTTCTTCGGTGATACTATTTTGAGTTGATTCCATTGTTCGTAATATTGCGAACAAAGGTAGGATATTTTCGGTAAAAAAAAATGAAGTACTCTTTTTTGTAAGTGGCCGGTTAAAGCTTGTGACTGATTTTTATATTTTTAGTTCTCAATTCTTGCATTTTTTCATTCTTTAATTCCTTCATTATTTCATTCCTTCATTATTTTACGCACCTGAAACCAATAGTGGCGTTCCGTTCAAATCCAGGAGAGACCCGAAGCAAAATCTGACGATAATTCAGTTCCCTGGGCCCTCCCTGAACATACCACCAACTTGATGAAGGTTTGTAATAACTTCCCCCTTTGAGAATAATGTAACGGTAACTCCCATTCACATAAATGTCATTTGTAAGCTGCCAGACGCATCCCACCAAATCTTCAAGTCCAAATGGATTAACGCCCTTTGGATATTTACCAACAGCATAAGGTTTTCCATCACCCAGGTTACAAAACTTTGGATCGATCCCTTCGATGTTTGAGACAGTTAAGGTATTTGTTATGGCCTGTTCAACCCTTTTGACCGGTTTTTTCTGGTTCCATGGCCACTCGTTACAAGCTGAAGTTTGAGCGGCATATTGCCACTCCAGTTCTGTCGGCAACCGTTTCCCGGCCCAATTGGCATAAGCGGCGGCATCTTCATAAGAGACATAGACAACCGGAAAATCCCCCTGATTTTCAGGAATTTTAGCACCCACCCAATGTTTCAGGAAATTGGCCGTATCTTTGGGCTGATAATGTGTTTGATCCAAAAAAGCTTTGAATTGAAGGTTCGTAACCGGAAATCTATCCATGAAAAAAGATTGAAACTCTAACGTTTTCCCTTCGTTACCTTTTGGATACGGGATGAATTCATCTCCATTTGTGGCTTTAAAAACAAATTTGCCAGCAGGGATTATAACCATCCCTTCAGGAATTGAAGTTGCATGTGATGTTTTGCCAACCTGACTGATCAAGCGTGGAGTTCCAGGAATAACTTCAACAATTCTTTCATCGAGCAAAATCCCTTTTTCAAAAAGCTGGACGACAAATTTACCTTCAAAACGTCCAAAATGTTCCATCAATTTGATTGAACATTTTTTAGATGGAAGGATAAGCGGCTTCTTTTCATAATCAGGATTGCCGGCCCAAATTTTGATCTCATCGCCCTTTGAGGCATAGACTTCAAGCATATCATTGTCTAACAATACATTAAGTAATTCGGGCAATCTGGCAATGCAATCCACCTGGCCCTCGTTATTTGTCCCAAGCCACGATTTGTTGAAAGCATCCGTCTCTGCTTCAATCATCCATTTCCCGTTGAGATTATTGGGTTGTTTTTCAGTATGATGCCACAAATCAACAAAGTGGAAACCTTTTTCATGATTTACCTCAAACAGCAGGCCTTTATAACCTTCCGGAATAAGGCTGTAAACCGAGTAGATTGTTTTATTCGTTACAGTCCATTTGTTGACCCAAATGTTATCGCAGGAAGTTGGAATCAGTGGGATATAATCCAGGGATGTAAAGTTAAAGGTATTTTCACGAAGGATTCGCGAAGTTCTTCCCAGGTAACGATATTGCTCCTCTGCCCACTCGGGCTTCCCCGGTGCGAAAATATTCATCTCCGTTCCGTATCCATTAAAAAAGGCAACACTATATTCCCGTATGATAGGTTCTTTAAACAATTCAGCAACCCTGAATATCGCAAATTCCGGTTTGATAAATTTGCATAGGTTAAGCATTGGACAGTAATAGAGTGCATTGTGGACTCTGCCAGAAACAATGCCTTGCATATCGCGTGGGACTGCCATCCCTTCACTGTACATGACAACACCCCCTCGGACCGAATCGGCAGCATGTTGCAACTCTTTACTGGATTCCCCTTTGGTATCGAGCACTACACCATCGGCTCCTGTAGCAGCAATAATGTCGGCCATTCCACCTGTGTGACTTTCACTTCGTGTACTTTGATCCCATGGATTGTAACAAATGAAAAGCTTTGAATTGTAATTGTTGCATAACTGCGAAAGATTTTTGATCTGCCTCATTCCTCCTGGTAAATCCCGGAACAGGTCCCATTGGTTGCGCTGATCGAGACCCAAAGAGGGCCAGGTAGGCCAGATCCCTATAAAATCGTCACCTCCGTATAACATCAACCCTTTTTTGATAAAATCATCGAGATGGTATTTACCATCTGCATCATCGTAGAAATAATTGTCCCAGCATTGCATAAGGTGTGAAACATAGGCATGACGGATCCACTGGAGCTCTTTTCTCTCAAACATCGAATTGTCGAATTTGCCAGGCTCCACATCGTATAACATCCGATTTTGGAACATCAAACGCAGCCCTTCCTGCCAATCGCCTTCATAAAAATCGGCAAAGAGGTTATATGAAACAGACCCACCAGGGTAAAGTACCGTTTCAAACCGTCGCCGGGTACCTTTCTGGACCGACTCCCCTACCCTTCTGACAAGTGCGCAAACTTTTTTCTTTGAATTCTTTAAATCCAAAACAGAAAACCCAAGATTCCAGGCATTATCGGGAACAATCACATTCACAGGCTCATAACCTGGGCGAAAAAGATAAGTCCTTGACAACTCATGGTCTCCTTTTCCTGTGATATTAATATGGTCAGGTGAGGCCCCAAAAGGGACTACGTTATGGAGCATTACTGTATCCCTTGAAATGTTCCTAAAAGTGACAAGACTTTTTATTCCTATGTTATATTCCAGATTAAGATTCTGAATTTCAACGACATCCTGTATAACGTATTTCCCGTTAGCTTTTATCGTTTGAGCAGTAGTGTAGGTTGTTGTACCGATCTGAAATGACACCAAAGGTATTTCCGAAACAGGTTGAAAATCAAGGTTAAATGAATTGACAACCAGTCCGGTTTGATCCGAAAGCTCCACCGATTTCAGTCCCTGAGCCTTAACAATCAGAGCAAGAATAGAAAATGGGATACAAATAAAAAAAATCTTAACAACAACTTTTAGTCCAGTCATCTGTCACTATATCAAAAGTTATTAAATACGCATTTTCAGGAATAATCTTAATATCAAATTTGAATCACATAATTTTCAAAGACAAAATAGAATTGGAATTCCATTTTGACTTTGTGAATCTTTGTGCCTTTGTGTCTTTGTGGCAGGAATAAAAATAGAACATAAACAAATCTATTTCAATTTATTACAAATATTTCAATTTATTTTCTCTTATTCAACCTTGCCTTAAATTTACTAACTCCATCCATCAATACCTCCATCACAATACGTCCGGTAGGAAGGTAACCCAAGTCATAACTGAACAATCCGGTTTTAATGGCGGTATATTCATGTTTCTCAAGAACAACTGCATTTACAGTTACCAAAACAGTCATTTTACTTGTACGGTTGGAAACAACACTCAAAGTTGTCTTATCGGTTATTGATCGTGGATAGACAGAAAAAGCATATTTTGCCTGCGTGGTGTCGGTCACAAAAGTTGAAATGGCGTGGAAGCTGAACTTTTCCCCATTGCCGCAATCGCTTTCAAAAGTATGGATCAGGTTGCCCTTGATGTCGAACAAACGCAGATAGCCATCCCCGTTTTTAGGTTCGGCCCAGAATTCCAAACCGTCGCCAGCACTGTCGGCAAGGCACAATTCATAATTTCCTTCTTTCAGATGAATAGTATCCTTGTATAACGTATTGACCTCAAGTCCAATTCGTGATTTATTATATAGTGTATCCGACTTTGCATTGACGAGGTAAACCTGATTATCCTTTGGCTTATTGTTGGTCAGGAAGTGAACGATAAAATCGGTTGGAAACGGTTCGGGGGTATTAAACGTAGAGGTCAGTTCGTTGTCGCCTTCCCATCCATCTTTATGGCCATTTGGTTTGGAAAGAGTAACGGAGAATTTATTTTCCCCACTTTTAAAGTTGATTTCGCCCGGCAAAAAGACCTGTTCAACCGCATTGAATTTCAGGTCACCTTTCCATTTAAAAACTGATTTGGGAAAACCCTCAGTTCCATAGGTAATTGTCAATGTGCGAAGGTTTTCAGATCCAAGGTTATGGATCAACAACTGGGAACCAAAACCAGCAGGATTGAGCCGGGCGTACTGTTGTTTATTTGTTGGCACAATAATTTGATCGACAGCTACATCCAGTTTCTGGACTGGTGCCGAATACTGGAACAAAAAGGCTGAGATATTTTCAACTGCCTGGATATTCTCCGTTGCAGTATAGGGTTCCATCGAGATCGAAACCGTATGTTTACCAGGAATAGTTTTCACATCAACCACATCGGGGACCTGCAAATCGCCGGGACACCAATAGGCCCGATCGTAAAGCCAGGTCCCACCCTGCGGATAAAGAGGGTTGGCTCCACAATCCTTCCACATGTTCCGGTGATCGACAGTCGCTCCATCAAATTTCAGGTCGCGCCACCGTTCACAAAACTCGCTGCAACCTTTGGGTTTGTCCATTCCATGACCCGTATGCTGAATCCTGATACGGCTGATGGCTGCACCAGGTAAAGTCTCATAACCTATGGGCAATAAACTATCTTCGATTTTATTTTTGGGATCGCCGTACTTAAAACCATCGTTCCAAAGGGATGTAATGCCGAGTGGAACAACCACCGGTGGACCTGAAACGATTTCAAAATCAACTGTCAACGCCCAACCTACTGATGTCGGTTCATAACCGGAGTGGTTGTATTCAATTTCAACACTATCGCGCAGGAATGGGGCAAAGTCGGTCACGTCGGTTTCCCACTTCCAGCTCCACCCTTTGTTATAAATGCTGCCATAGGGTGTCAGGATACGGCCTATCTCAAAATCCAATGATTTCCCATTTACCCCACCTTTGCGTCTAAGGGTGATCTTATCGAGGTAATCCCAATGGGCAGTTGGTAAGCTATCGGGACTCCCAAGTGTCACGCTCATCACTATTTTCCGTACCGGGAATTTATCGGATGGGAATAGGCCCCATTTGGGATAAGGATTTACACCTTTGACAGGATTGGTGACAATCAGTGTCCGGTTATGGGTTACAACATGTTGAACTATTGGATTTTGAGCAATACAAGTTGCTGATAATAAGGTAAGTATGAGAAATAAAAAATGGTTCATGTTGAAATTAATTAGAAAGACTTAAAAGTATCTCTTTTTTTTAATTTCGCATGAACCTGTTCAGCGTTTGTTTGATAGGGGATTAATTTTCTTCCTCGGAGATTGATTGTCTTGAAAAGATGACCCTTTTCTGCCACAACTTGTCCCGATTTTTCGGGAAAGACACGAAGACGCAAAGATTCACAAATCGAATTTATTGTAATTCAATCCTTTGTGTAACTTAGAGACTTCGTGTCTTTGTGGCGGAATGCAAATACAGGGTTTTTTTACTCCTTTTTCTTTGTTGTGTCCATTCCAACCAAAGGGTAAAGCGGGCATACACTGATCAGGCTGGTCAATACAAAAATACCGGCAAAAACCAACAATACAATACCCAGCGTCCCTTCAATGACCTTTGTAAAATAGAGCACGACAATAATTGCTGCTACTACGATGCGGATCGCCTTATCCAAAGTTCCCATGTTCTTTTTCATATTCAGAAGTTTTAAATGATTGATATTAATTGGATAGGGAACAAAGAAAGGGGGAAAATGTTGTGGGGAATATTTAATTCTTGCTCCGCTTTATTTCATCCAAAATTTCCAGGAAATCCTTATCCGACAAATCAGCCCAGTCACCGGCAAATTGCAGTATTTTATTCCGGGTTTGCTCTTTTTGATCAATATGAACATGAAAGTTGTGAACCATGTCATATACATCCTGAAGAAAAGCAACAGGTATTTCATTTATCTCGTTGATAATGCTTTGATATGTGACTGGCATAACTATAAAATTTAAAATTACTACAAATATACTCAAATAGATACAAAAGTAAAATGGTTCAAATTTTGCGGTTTTGGTTTAAATCACCGGCATAAGCAATTGTTACAGTTGAGTAACCTGCAGTTTTATCACGCCCGATATAGCAAACTTCTTTTTTATCCTTACTGTGATATAAAACCACACCACCCAAAACAGAAGTGTTTTGAATTTCGGGGTCGCCTAAAAGTACCCATTCATCCGGGTATCGCTTCCTCAACTCTTCAATTGAAATAAAGGTGTGTTGCATTGGTATTGATATTTGATTGGAGGCACGCTTTTACTCTTTCTAAATAGTAATGGTCTTAACAATCAAATTCAAATTTAATTGCTTATTTATTTCATTTAGAATGGCAACTTTCTCTTTTGTTGATGTATGTACCATAATCCAATATTTACCATTTTGGTGTTGGTTATAATTTGCATCCTTTTTTTCAGTAACAATCTGTACTCCTGCTCTTGACAGCCCTAACTGCTTTACTTTCTCAATTCCAATCCGACAAACGGTATCAATGAAGGTATCAACTACTTTCTTATGGTTTATTACAAAATTGTCTGGAAATGTTACAGAAACTTTTTCCCTAATTTTTTTTAACATAATAGAATTAGGTGATGGGGGCGAAACCACGGTTTTATTAATGTCACCTATATTTGATGGCAAAATTCCCCATTTTTCCCTTTGAATCTCGGTCAACTCAAATAAATCCATTAATTTACCTTTTGTGAAATTCTTCAACTCAGATTGATCTATTTTAAAAGCTGGTTCCTGTGTCTTGATCTTTTCCAATACTTTTTGAGCAACAATTGTCACCACACTATCAGAAGATTCAGCAAATAAATTCCAGCCATTTTCTAACAGTTTGTTATTTTTCAGTAATGCATCTAATGTTCCAATTTTTAAATAGGCAAATGAAGAAAGATTATTAATAACGGATTCCATAGAATCCTTCTCCAAATCAACCTGCCAAACTATTCGATCTTTGGGGTTATTCTCAAAGGTTTTAAAAAGCAGCCATTTTACACCATTACTTAAAACGCCAAAATCAATTCCTGAATTAAAACAATAAAATGCCAATTGGTTAATAATTTTTTTGTTCTTTAAATCAGCCGAAAGATTTTTTGCTTCAACGATCAAGGTTGTTTTCCCTTCTTTGATCAATGTATAGTCAGGTACTTTTCCATCCTCATCAGGAGCATTTGGCCTTACAAAATTCGGATTGGAGGTTTTCCATCCCAAAGCATTCAATATAGGTTCAATTAATTGGCTTCTAACAGCTTGTTCGTTTGTAATATAAACATTTCGAAATTCCTGAACTTGACTAATAATCTCTTTCAAAATATTCTCAATTTCTTTCATATTTATTTTTTTTTGTAAACTTACATAATTTCATAAAACTACAAACCAACAACCATAATTTATATAAGCAGTATCCAGATTTATAGAGATATGGTTACGGTTCATTAACAATTAAGGATATTAACTGTCATATTTTTGATGAATCTGTTCCCTAATATCTCGAATGATCCAACCGATTTTGCACAAACTCCCAAAATTTCTGTAAATTTGTAATCATTGAAGATTTAAAGCCATGAAAAAGGAATTGACAAAGCTGGATATATTGGATATTCATGAAAAGGAAATGCGAAAAATTGTAATAGAGACAGAAGATTCATATTTGAGCGAGCAGCAAGAAATTGAAGAAAGCCGCATCGAATTAGATAAGATGTTTAGAAAAGCCTTTGGAGGATTGAGCCAACTTTTCGTACGAATGGTTATTTCCAAAATTATTCGACTTTGCAAGGAACGGGGCATCATGATTAAAACATCCGTTCAAAAAGCTAAAGCTTTCTTAAATGATCAGGAATACTATGAAATTGATTTATTGTTGATTGGTGATGATTTTGCAGTCGCAGTAGATATCAAAAGCTCGCTAAGCGTAGAAGATGTCAAAGAACACCTCGAACGATTGGACAAGATAAAAAAGGTTGCGCCAAGACGGATCGACCTTAGCAACATCTCCCTCTTTGGTGCAGTTGCAGGTATGATCATTGAAGAGGGTGCAGACCGCTTTGCTTATAAAAAAGGGTTATTTGTTTTACGTCAAAAAGGCAACATTGTCGAAATTGCAAATGACGAGAAATTCAAACCAAAAATTTGGAAGACAGAATATTAGTCTTTCTTGTGTTGTGCAAACACCGAAACAAATGGGCCGGGAACGGGGGTTTCGTAACGTACCTCAGTTCCGTTTACTGGATGGATAAATGCCAATACCCTGGCATGAAGGCACGTACGACCGATCAAGTTAAGCTTTGAACCATATTTCTTATCGCCGACCACAGGATGCCCAAGGTCTTTCATATGGACCCGAATCTGGTTTTTACGGCCCGTCTCCAGTTTTACTTCCACCAATGTCAATTCAGGGTGCCGTTTCAAGACTTTGTAGTGCGTGATTGCTTCATCACCTTCTCCAAGAACTTTTGTGGAGTACATCACAAGTGCTTTATTCTCTTTTAAAAATGAACGGATCGTCCCTTCGTCATTTTCAACAACCCCTTCTACAACGGCAACATAAGTCCGTTCTATCACGGCCTCCTGCCATGCCCTTTGCATAATCGACTGTATCTCTTCGCTTTTGGCAAACATCATGATTCCCGATGTGTCACGGTCGAGGCGGTGGACCACGAAGATGCGGTTGTTCGGATCTTCGCGCTTCACATGCCCGCTAAGGATGCTATAAGTTGTCAACAGTTTCTCTTTGGCGGTGGCAATGGAGAGCATCCCAGCTTCTTTCTCTATCACAATAAGATATGGATCTTCGTAAAGAATCCTTAAACCACGGTATTTGATCTCTTCAGGCATCTTTCCCATCGTTATTGTCACCTTCTGGCCAACCATGACAGGATAATCGAACTGGGTAATAATATGGTTTTCGACTGCAACCTGCCGATGGGCAAGCAATGCCTTCACTGTTGTCCGGCTTTTCCCTTTCAACTGTTCGATCAAGAATTTCAGGAGTTCGGAATTCTCTTTTACGTCCAAAAATATTTGCTTTGGAACTCCTTTTTCCTGTACCAGTGTTTTGTTTTCCATTTTGAATATTTTTTATTAATCTAAAACTAAAGTTTGCGAATGATCTGTCAGGTGCCAGAAAAAATTGATCATATCGGGATTCCTTCGATATTTATGCAAAAGAAATTCCCTTCAGTTCATCTGCATATTTTTTCAATCCCGCTTCAATTCGCTCATTTACTTTGCGACTTGGCTTTTTTATTCCTGCAACATACTGTCGCATAAGGCTTTCGTTAATGCCGGATATTCGAGCCAAACTACTTTGGTTGATCAATCCTCCGTATCCATCGATCATTGTAGATATGTCCTGAAATACAAATTCAAAACTAAAAGGATCATCCATCCAAGGTTCATGTTCTTCTTCGTAAAGCCCTTCAATATGGAAAGCAACACCTGCGGACAAATCCCTTTTTAATTTTTCGACTGAATCCCTAGCAATTACAAAACCTTCCAATTCCGGCAAATGTGCAGAAACTCCTTTCCCGGCTTTACATATTATCACCTTAAGTATTTTCATCTTATTAATATTAATTAAAAAATCAATCAGCAAAGTCCGTGAATTTCAAACCTGATTGTCTCTCCATGCTTTTCAGATTGTCTATGGTAACATCCTTAGATAGTTTTCCATCTACAGTAACAGTCCGTCTAATGCTTTGATGCTTGAATTGCCGATGGCTTGTTCCATTTTGTCGGGATAAGTACCATCCTTCACGTGTAAGTATTTGAATAATTTCCTTAATTTTAAATACTCTTTTCATTATTTGGTATCATAATCAACAATACAAAGGTAACACTATTTGTTACTTATTATAGACATTTGTCAATTTAATAGAGATTTACAAGACTATCCCTGATAAACCCTT
The DNA here is from genome assembly GCA_903927965.1 of uncultured Bacteroidia bacterium. Classification (GTDB taxonomy): domain Bacteria; phylum Bacteroidota; class Bacteroidia; order Bacteroidales; family Prolixibacteraceae; genus JAAFHB01. Next base: position 43,701 of record CAIYPA010000029.1, read on the forward strand.
ACCAGCAGAAATGAATCCACCTTATCTGTGTAATAGAAATTGGTTGCCCCAAGCAGTTCAAGGTAGGCTTTCACGATTTCAGCGCTTTTTGAATCTGGATTCAATGTTATAAACGACTCAAACGATTTTTTATGTTCCTCGTTGAGACGATTTGTAACAAGGTTAAAAACTCTTGAGTTATCCATCCCAGCCAGATAGACTCCCAGATATTGTGCATATTGATCCTGTGCTATTTTAAACGAAATAAAATCGGGATACCTGGCCAAAAAGTTTTCCCAGGTAATGATACGCGATGCCAAAGAGTCGAGTGGGATCAAAATTGAACAATCTTCTGAAAACCGGACTTTCTGCTCCTGTACCTCAATGTTCAGGTACTCACGGTAGGCTGTTGTGAGTTTTGAGCCAAAATTCTTTAACAGGTAATCGTTCTGTGGTTCAAGATACCATGCACCTTCCGAAGGGACCAGACCAATACCGTAAGGTGCCAGCATTTCACCAATTTTATCAATTGTATCTTTTGATGTCGAATTGGCAAGCTGTGAACTGACTTGCTCATTGTTTTCAAGAAAACTGCTGGTTGTTATGTTCAGGAAATCATTGTACTCAAAAAACATGGAATCAAGTGAAATTGAATCTGCATCACATTTTTTAAGCAATGTTGCGGCGATCCCTATCGATTTCAGGTCACCCTGGTCAAGTTGATGAAGAACGTCCCTGTAGCCGCCGACAGTAACTATTTTTGTTTGTGAGATCGCGTTCAGGTCAACAATCCTTTCATTTCCGGAATTGGAATTTTTACCGGTATTATTGGTCCTTATGAAATTACAGGAAGTTAATGAACTAATAATCAACAAAGAAAATAAAATTCGCATCGTGAACATAAAAATAGAAAAGTTTAAACTCTAACTTCTGAAACAGTTTATCCCATGAAATTTTGAGGTCACTAAGATACAGAATCATCCAATCGGATCATATTTTTTTCGGCATTGATCCAAAAAATAACCGCAAGGTACGCAAAGGTAATTTACAAATGACACAATTGTCAAAATGATGACATATTGACCTTGCGTAATTTGCGGCAACCTTGCGTACCCTGCGGTAAATTGGGATTATTCGTCTTTATCGATTATAATCGCGCCTTAATCTCGGCAGTTTCCTTTTCAAAGCCTGGCTTTTCAAGCAATGCAAACATGTTCTTTTTATAGGCTTCAACACCAGGTTGATCGAAAGGATTGACATCCAATATATAACCACTGATGCCACAAGCAATTTCAAAGAAATAGATCAACTGGCCAAGATAATATTCGTTCAGTTGAGGAATGTTGATCCTGATATTTGGGACTCCACCATCGACATGGGCAATACAGGTACCAAGTTCTGCCATCTTATTGATGTAATCGACCCTTTTCCCTGCAAGGAAGTTTAGTTTGTCCAAATCAGCTTTATCTTCCGGAACCAGGACTTCATTGTTGACCTGATCGACAGAAAGGACCGTTTCAAATAGGATCCGTTCACCCTCCTGTATGTATTGTCCCATCGAATGCAAATCACTGGAGAAATCAACGCTTGTCGGGAAAATCCCTTTAGATTCTTTTCCTTCGCTCTCACCGTAAAGTTGTTTCCACCACTCGGCAAAAAAGTGCAATTTAGGGTTGTAGTTCACCATGATCTCAACCTTCTTCCCTTTTTTGTAAAGAGCATTTCGTGCAGCTGCATATTGTGCTGCAATATTTTCCTCAAAAGGAACTTCGCTGCCGCAAGCAATTTCCATCGATTTTGCGCCATTAACAAGCTCACGGATATCAAATCCTGCAATCGCTATGGCGATCAACCCAACCGGCGTAAGAACAGAAAAACGGCCACCAACATCATTCGGGATTACAAAAGTTTTATAGCCTTTTTCATTGGCAAGCTTACGTAATGCCCCATGTTCTTCATCAGTGATTGCGATAATTCTCTTCTGCGCCTCTTCCTCTCCATAACGTTCCTCAAGGTCTTGCTTAAGCAAACGGAAAGCCAATGCAGGTTCAGTAGTTGTCCCCGATTTTGAAACAACCGCGCAAGCCCATTCTTTGGAGTCAAGGAGGTCACGTAATTCAAAAAGGTAATCTTCGCTGATGTTCTGGCCAGCAAAAAGGACTATTGGTGATTCAAAACTACCTTTAATGTGCGAAAACGAATCGGATAAGGCATCAATTACAGCTTTGCTACCAAGGTAGGAACCGCCAATACCGATCACTACAAACACTTCAAGATGTTTCGATTGCAATTTTAAAGCTACCTTCTCAATATCGCTCAACATTGCTTCTGAAATAGAAGACGGAAGATCGACCCAACCTAAGAAATCGTTCCCTTTACCTGTTTTTTCGCGTAATGCAATATTCTGTTTTTCAGAAACTTGCTTGTAAGCTTTTATTTCGTCGTCAGAAACGAAATTGTAAACTTTGTCTAATTGCAAAGAAATATTTGCCATAAATAAAAAAAATAATATTTAACGTAAATGCTCTGTCAACAAACGGATCTCAATCGCAGGTGAGATATTTTCATAGATAATGTTGTAAACCGAATCGGTGATCGGCATATTCACATGGTATTGGTTATTCAGTTCCTTGATACACTTTGTAGCATAATAACCCTCAGCGATCATATCCATTTCGAGGATGGTTGACCGCACAGTGTAACCTTTGCCAATCATAGTCCCGAATGCCCGGTTGCGCGAAAACTGCGAATATCCGGTGACAAGAAGGTCTCCCAGATAAGCTGAAGATTTAATATCGCGTGTTATCGGATGAACAGTATCGACAAACCTCTTGATCTCCTGTATCGCATTCGACATCAGAACTGCCTGGAAATTATCACCATAACGCAAACCATGGGAAATCCCTGCCGCAATCGCCATTATATTTTTAAGAACAGCAGAATATTCTGTTCCCCAAATGTCATCTGAAATGTGGGTACGGATGGATGGGCTCTCAAGCAACATTGCAAATTGCCTGGCCCGTTTGACATCTGGACTTGCAATTGTAAGGTACGAAAGTAAATCACGTGCAACCTCTTCCGCATGGCAAGGACCCGCAATAACACCAAACTGATCAAACGGAACCTGGTAAAATTCATGAAAAAATTCACCAACAACAAGGTTTTCATCCGGGACTATCCCTTTGATTGCAGAGACCACATACCGTTCACCAATCGGAACCGTAAGGTGTTTCAGTGTATCCTTCAGAAATGCGGATGGTGTTACAAAAACGAGGATATCGGAGTTTTCAACAACTTCGTTAATGTCGGAATAGAAATTGATCCTCGACATCTCAAATTCCACCGAACGCAAGTAGTTGGGGTTGTGCCTGAACTTTTTAAAAAGATCAATGGTATCTTGTTTCCGGATGAACCAATTTAATTCCGGCAAGTTATAAACCAGGATTTTAGCTAGAGCCGTAGCCCAGCTTCCACTTCCGATAATCGCAACCCTGCTCCGTTCGTTAATTTCAGTCATTTTACTGAAATATTTAGTTTAACCATTTTGTTACATCACTGGCCATTGGGTTTGGTAAACCCAGTTGATTTTTCTTGTTGAAACCACACAAATCGTTAAACAATTTGCCTGGTTTCACCTCCTTGAGTTGGGATACCTTTTTGAAGCCCATTTTCTGGATTACTTCGACCCATTCTGCAGGAATTCCCAATTCAAGGTATTTTTCGGAAGGATCTTCCTCTGCCCTTTTCTCAGGTTTCATTTGCGGGAACAACAATACATCCTGGATGGACACCGAATTGGTCATCAACATGGTGAGACGGTCGATGCCAATTCCCATTCCAGAAGTCGGGGGCATCCCATATTCAAGGGCACGAACAAAGTCCATATCGATGAACATGGCCTCATTGTCCCCTTTTTCAGTGAGGCGAAGTTGCTCCTGAAAACGATCCAACTGATCAATCGGATCGTTTAATTCTGAATAAGCATTGCACAACTCTTTTCCGTTAACCATCAACTCGAACCGCTCTGTAAGTTCAGGGTTGCTTCGGTGTTTTTTACAAAGTGGCGACATTTCAACTGGATAATCTGTGATAAATGTGGGCTGAATATAATGCCCTTCACATTTTTCGCCAAAAATCTCGTCTATAAGCTTGCCTTTCCCCATCGTGTTGTCACACTCAACACCCAATTTACCACAGACTTCACGAAGAGCTGCTTCATCCATATCGGAGATATCAAATCCTGTATATTCCTTGATCGAATCATACATCGTAATCCGCTTGAAGGGACGTTTGAAATTAACCTCTTTATCGCCAACCGGAACTGTAGTCTTCCCATGAAGCGAAAGTGCGACACGCTCGATCATCTCCTCCGTAAAATCCATCATCCAATTGTAATCTTTATAGGCAACATAGATTTCCATTACTGTGAATTCTGGATTATGGGTACGATCCATTCCTTCGTTGCGGAAATCTTTTGAAAATTCATAAACACCTTCAAATCCACCAACTATTAACCGCTTAAGATACAATTCATTAGCAACCCGAAGATACAATGGGATATTCAAGGCATTGTGATGTGTAATAAATGGCCTGGCTGCTGCCCCGCCTGGGATTGGTTGCAATATCGGAGTTTCAACCTCAACATATCCGCGTTCATTGAACAACGCACGCATTTCGTTAATGATTTTCGTGCGTTTCAAAAAAACATCCTTCACATGTGGGTTAACGATCAGGTCAAGGTAACGCTGACGATAACGCTGTTCCGGATCGGTAAAAGCATCAAAAGTTATACCATCCTTTTCCTTCACCACTGGTAAAGGCCTGATCGATTTGCTGAGCAATGAAAACTCCTTCACATGAATGGTCGTCTCTCCCATCTGTGTAATAAATACATATCCTTTTACACCAATGATGTCCCCAATATCCAATAACTTTTTAAAGACTTCGTTGTATAAGGATTTATCTTCGCCAGGACATATTTCGTCGCGGTTGACATAGATTTGAATTCTCCCTGTTTCATCCTGAAGCTCCCCAAAAGATGCCTTACCCATGATACGCTGGCTCATCAACCTTCCTGCAAACACAACATCCTGAAGGTTTGGTATGCCTGCATTGTATGTGGTTATGATTTGATTGGCTGTAACGTTGATTTTGAATTCATTGGCGGGATAAGGATTTATACCGAGATCTCGTAATTTCTGTAGTGAAGTACGGCGGATAATTTCCTGCTCGCTTAGTTCTAAATTGCTCATTTCAAATATTTATACCTCAGTTTTTCAAAAATATCCGCAAATGTACAAAAAGATATCCTTTACAAAAGCGTTACAAGATAGAAAAACCTGACTTATCAATTCGGCCAACCGAATTTCAAAGCACAAAATCATTTTTTTTTGTTGGATAAACATCTAATTATCTTACTATTAAAAGTCTTTTATAAACTTTCTTTGCAAAAGAGTTGTATTAACGGCCTAATTGTTTTTCCTTCCATTTGCCAATTTCGTATATTTGGAAAAATTATTGAGCGCGTAAGCCTTAATTAAAATATTTTATGCAAAAATCCTGGAAAATTAAAGAACCGGCTGATATTAACGACTTAAAGCACTTATCTGCAGCACTGAATGTAGATATGGCTATAGCCAATTTATTGATTCAGCGTGGAGTCAAAACGTTTTCCGAAGCACGCTCATTTTTCCGGCCTAAACTTTCCGACCTCCACAACCCTTTTTTAATGAAGGATATGGACAAGGCGGTGGCCAGAATAAAAGGAGCCATCGAAACCGACGAGAAGGTACTGGTCTATGGCGATTACGATGTTGACGGCACGACCTCTGTTGCCTTGATGTACTCTTTTTTAAGAAGCAGGCTTACCAATCTTGACTATTACATACCCGACCGGTACATGGAGGGATATGGAATTTCGCGGCTCAGTATCGAGTACGCTGCCCAAAATCATTTCTCTCTGGTTATTGTATTGGATTGCGGTATTAAAGCGATGGATAAAATAGCTTACGCAAAGCAATTGGGAATCGATTTTATCATTTGCGACCACCACAATCCAGACGATACAATTCCTGACGCCGTGGCTGTCCTCGACCCCAAACAGCCGGGTTGCAATTATCCGTTCAAAGAATTGTCAGGTTGTGGGGTAGGGTTTAAATTGATCCAGGCTTATTGTTTGGATCAGGGAATTCCGGAAGAGGTTGTCTATGAATTGCTTGATTTAGTTGTAGTTAGCATTGCCTCCGATATTGTTCCACTCATTGGTGAAAATCGAGTACTGGCTTATTACGGATTGCAGAAATTAAATTCCAATCCCTCCACTGGACTAAAGACGATCATCAAATATGCCGGTTTATCAGGTGAAATAAAAATAAATGATATCGTTTTCAAGATCGGGCCACGTTTAAATGCCTCTGGCCGCATCGAACATGGGAAAAAATCAGTGGCGATTTTACTTGCCGAAGATGCCAAAGTGTTGGAGGACCTGGGTATAGAAATCAACTCATATAACGAGATCAGAAAAACATTGGATCGAGACATTACCCAGGAAGCTCTTGAAATTATCGAAAAAAGCGAGTTTTATGATGGACGAAAATCGACAGTCATCTACAATCGTGATTGGCATAAAGGGGTGGTCGGTATCGTAGCATCCAGACTTACAGAATACTACTACAGGCCAACGGTAGTCCTGACGGAATCGAATGGCCTGGCTACTGGCTCTGCCCGTTCAGTTGGGGAATTCGACCTCTATGAAGCGATCGGTGCGTGTGCAGATTTATTGGAATCGTATGGCGGACATATGTATGCAGCCGGCCTTTCCATGAAGATCGATAATGTTGCGGAATTTTCGCGCCGATTTGAACAGATTGTAAGAGACTCAATATCAGAGGAACAGATGAAACAAAGCATCGAAATTGATGCAAGGATTTCATTATCGGACCTTACCCCAAAATTTCTGCGTTTATTGAACCAGTTTGAGCCATGTGGTCCACACAACATGATTCCTACATTTCTGACCGAAAATGTATTGGATTACGGAACAAGCAGACAGGTTGGGAAAAACAACGAACACTTGAAACTTGATTTAATGGAAGCCAATCGCTCTTCTTCGGTTTTTTCCGGAATCGCATTTTCGCAATCCGATCAAATCGAAATGATCAAAAAATCCCTGCCATTCGATATTTGTTATACTGTAACTGAAAACGAATATCGGGGGAAAACCTCCATGCAGTTAAATATCAGGGACATAAAATCCAGACTTGATGATTTTGAAGTAATCCATTAATTGGGAGAAGTCCTGAAAGGAGTCTTTTCTAATAAGAATCACGACAAGAGTGTCCTATCAGTTCTGGAGTTTGTAAAGCAATTCAAATAATTTTTAAGTTTTGCGATCAGAATTACCATATCATATTTTCCGTTTAAAGAAAGCACTTGCCCGTCAACTTCCAGGAGAGGTTGCCCATCGATTAATGTTGCCCCAAGGCCGCGAATTGCAACCACTTGTCATTTCGGATACGATATTGCAAAGTAGTGTTTTAATGTTGTTGTTTCCAGAGAAAGGAACACTTAACACCTGTCTGATCAGGCGACCTTCAACAATGAGAAACCATGGGGGTCAGTTGGCATTTCCTGGCGGACGTTACGAGACATTGGATATTTCACTCGAACAAACGGCATTACGGGAGTCATTTGAAGAGATTGGAACCGATAAGGGTCAGATTGAACTGATCGGTGAACTTACACCTCTTTACGTACAGGTCAGTAATTTCACGATCCATCCATTTATAGGCTGGTGCGACCATGTTCCAGCATTCAGGATTGACAAACAAGAGGTCGAAGAACTTTTTAAAATTCCGATTATCAAATTTGTCCAACATTCATCGCCTTATCTTCAAAATGTGAACACAATATACGGACAACTGGAGGTCCCAGGATTTTTCATCGACAATCTGTTTATATGGGGAGCCACGGCAATGATCGTTGCAGAATTCAATGAAGTCTATAAATCAGAATTTTTCAAATGCCCCAAGGCCGAATAGGGCAAAATCATATTTAACCGGATCGGACGGATCAAATAACCTTAGGTTAGCTGTCAATTCTTCCACAGCCTGCCAATCATTCTGAACACGTTGAAGAAGACCCAATTTGCGCGCTACGCTGCCTGAATGGACGTCCAAAGGCATCATTAGTGCTGAGGGAGGGATCGATTTCCAAAGCCCAAAATCAACTCCACCTTTGGAAGGCCTGACCATCCATCTCAGGAACATGTTGATCCTCTTGGCCGATGAACCGGTTGAAGGATTTGCTACGTGTTTGCCAATCCTATGTTTGGGCGCAAACGAAAGGAAAATATCCCTAAAATGGGTAATTGCAGTTTTGATGGTCCCGTCAATTCCAACTCCATCAGCAAACAACTTTTCAAGGCCTCCTTTTTTCCGGTAAATTTCAGCAAGTGCCAGAATAAAATAACGACAATCATCCCCATTAAAAGTGCGATGCACAAAGGTTTCGAACCGTTTCAAGTCACCAAATGAGCCATTTGTCAAATATTCATAGGGTTGTCCATCCATGAGTTCAACCAGCTTGTTGGCATTCCGGATAATGGTGACCCGTTGTCCCCAAGCAATGGTCGCCGAAAGGAATCCTGCAATCTCGATATCTTCCTTGCGCGCAAACTGACGTGGAATTGAAATCGGGTCTGTTGCAATAAAACTAACCTGATTATATTGGTTATATTTTTCTTCAAGGAAGACTTTCAGATCTTGTGAGTCTAATAATTCTGTCATATCACAACAACCCCATCCTTGATATGAATTGTCCTGTCCGACATCCCAGCAAAATGTTCGTCGTGGGTAACAATGATAAAGGTTTGTCCAAATTTTTCGCGAAGGTCAAAAAATAACCGGTAAAGCTCTTCCTGGTTGTGGGAATCAAGATTGCCGGAAGGTTCATCTGCCAGGATGATGGCTGGATGATTGATGAGTGCCCTTGCAACTGCGACCCGCTGTTTTTCACCCCCTGAAAGCTGTGAAGGTTTATGGCTTAAACGGTCGCTAAGTTCAAGAATCCCAAGCAACTCTTTTGCCCTTGATTCCACCTCTTTTCGGCTTTTCCGTGCGATATACCCTGGGATACAAACATTTTCAAAGGCTGAAAATTCGGGGAGCAGATGATGGAACTGAAATACGAAACCCACTTCCATATTCCTGAAACGGGAAAGTTCTGTTTCATTGTAGGCAAATACATCCTTTTGATTGATCCAGACTTTACCTGAATCAGGCTTTCCCAATGTGCCCAAAATCTGAAGCAACGTTGTTTTTCCGGCACCGCTTGTACCAACGATTGTAACAATCTCACCTTTAGCAACTTGAAGGGAGATCCCTTTTAAAACCTGCAGGTCTCCGAACGATTTTACAAGAAGCTCAGCTTTAAGCATTTATTAGGGAATAAAATAGTCGTTTTAAGATTGTGAAGGTCAATCCTTTAACTCTTCATCAATTTTACGTTTGATATCCAATCCTTTTTTTTCGATGTTACCGGTCATTTTGGTAAGTTCCTCTTTAATATCTGAGGTATGATTTTCAAATTCCATTTTGATATCATCAGTGGCCTTCTTGAATTCGCGCATCCCTTTGCCCACTGTGCGTGCCAATCCCGGAATCGCATCAGCTCCAAAAAAAAGCAATGCGAAAAAAACAATAACCATAAATTCCCCTCCACTAGGGATAAAAAGCAGAATATGTTCCATTTTGTTTTTACTTTTTGACAAAGATACAATTTTGAAGCAGGATTAACCTAATCGGTTCAGAAAAAAAGGAAGTTTTATAGCTGGGAGCATGGGGATGGGGAGGGAAGCTTGCGATGGAGCGTGGGGCTTCGGTGTACACTGATAGAGAATGGAAACTGGAGAATGGTAACTGGAGAATGGTAACAGGAACATGAGAAACGGATAATAAATAGGAGAAAGAACCCAATTGTAAGAAAAAAAAACAGTGGGGATATAAATTTGAATAACGCTTGTACTATATTTGTGGCTTAATTTTAAACTTGAGATAATGACATTATTAGTAATTTCAGGGGCGCATATAGTAATTGTGGTAATTGCCATGCTCCTTCTATTTGGAGGTAAAAAGATTCCTGAATTAATGGGAGGTATTGGAAAAGGGATGAAAGACTTCAAGAAGGCAATTAAAGAGGACGATGCCATCGCCGAAGAGCCACTTAAAGAAACACCAAAAGCGATTATCAACAAAAAAGAAGCCCCAAAAGAGTAGATCGGATTCTGTCCATCTTGAAAACAGGTTGCCCCAAAAGCAACCTGTTTTTATTTGCAGAGGTTTTAACTCATAAAAAACCCCCGGAAAATAAAAAGTTCCGGGGGTTTTATGAGTTACTTAAGGCGATGATTACGACTCAATTCTTTTATTTTTTGGCAATGCATCGAATGCAATCGGAGTTGCAACGAAGACAGATGAATAAGTTCCAACAAAAATACCAAATAACATAGCAAAGATAAACCCTTTAATGGATGTTCCACCAAAAAGGAAAATAGCAACCAAGACAATCAAAACAGTAAGGGAGGTACTGAAGGTCCTACGCAGGGTGCTGTTCATTGCATCGTTATACGTCTTAATTGTGGCTTGTTTTGGATGTAAATGAAGGTACTCACGAAGCCTGTCATAAACGACCACAGTATCATTGATTGAATAGCCCAAAACGGTCAGGATCGCAGCAATAAACGATTGATCGACAGAAAGTGAGAATGACAAATATCCATCCAAAAGCGAATAGGTCCCCAGCAGAATAATTGCATCGTGCGCAAGTGAAACCAAACCTCCGATCCCACAGGCCCAATTTCTAAACCTGAAAGCAATATAGAGGAAGATAATCAACAAAGCGAAAATTACCGCCAGTACAGCCTGTCTCTTGATATCATCTGAAATTGTAGGCCCCACTTTCTGTGAACTCATCTGATAGTCAGCCAGAAACTTCTCTTCGGAAACATCCTCTTTCATAAAAGGCTTCAGACCTTTATACAACAGACCTTCAATTTGTGAATCAATGGCTTCACCGTCCTCTGTTATTTTGTAATCGGTGGTGATCCTCACCTGATTGTTTCCACCATAAGTTTTTACTTCAGGGGGTGTACCAAAATCAACAGCAAGCGCATTGGAGATCGACTCAACTTTTACATCACGATCAAAACGGACAACATAAGTTCTTCCTCCCTTAAAGTCGATTGAATAATTCAATCCTTTAAAAGTCAAGGACAAAATAGAAATAAGAATCAATGTGCCAGAAAAAATATAGAAAATTTTGCGGCTCTGGATAAATGGAACTGCTGTATGGCGCAACCATTCTTTGGACCATTCGGTGATGAAAGTGATTTTAGTGTTTTTATCAAGCCAGCGTTCAAAGATCAACCTTGTAATAAAGATTGCAGTGAAAAGAGATACGATGATACCAATACACAATGTGGTCGCAAAACCTTTTATCGGGCCTGTACCAAAAATATATAAAACAATACCTGTTAATAAAGAAGTAACGTGACCATCAATGATCGCAGAATAAGCATGCCAGAATCCATCCTTTACCGCAAGTCTTGGACTTTTCCCAGCCCGGACTTCTTCTTCACAACGTTCATAGATTAACACGTTGGCATCAACTGCCATACCCATTGTCAATACAATACCTGCGATACCAGGAAGCGTCAAAACAGCACCTAGGCAAGCCAGGAAACCGACTACAAGGAAAAGATTTACAAGAAGTGCCATATTTGCAGCGAACCCTGCCTTTGTGCTGTAAAACACCAACATATAAGATAACACAAGTATAAAGGCAACAATAAACGAAATTGAACCGCTAACAATAGACTCTTGTCCAAGTGTAGGCCCAACGATCTCTTCCTGTACAATCCTGGCAGAAGCGGGCATTGCCCCCGATTTCAACATGTTCGCAAGGTCCTTCGCCTCCTCAACAGTGAAATTACCTGAAATCTCGGTACGGCCGTTTGGAATTTCACCCTGAACTGTTGGGAATGATTGAACATAGTTATCGAGAACGACAGCTACCGACTTGCCCACATTTTCGCGGGTCATCCTTTGCCAGATTTTGGCACCTTCAGCATTCATGTTCATGTCAACAACACTTGCAGCCCTGTTCTGGCCAAAATCCTGACGGGCATCAACAACTACATTTCCATCAAGGGGAGCTTTGCCATCACGGTTGGTCACTTTTAATGCGATCAACTGGAAGAAATTACCCTCCTTTTCGGTCGGTTGTGCAGCCCATCTGAACAGCATTGTCCTTGGAAAAACCGACTTGATCTTAGGCAAATTCAAGTATTCACTAACTGCAGCAGTATCCCTGCTGTGTGCATACCCTACAATTGGACCTCGGAAAAGCTGGCCATCCCTGGAAGTGCTTGGGGACAAAACTGCAAAAAGAGGAAAATTCTTTGCCATTTCTTCGCTTGATCCGGCAGCCAATGAGTCTTTCGATTGCTTTTTAACTTCACTTAAAAGATCGTTGGACTTGGTCGAATCTGCAACCCCGGCTTTCTTTGCAACATCGGCAACAGCAGTTGAACTGGCAGATGCCGATTTTGTCATTTCATTGATTTCACGAAGCCGTTTGTTTGCTTCGAGCAAATATGGATAGACGTCACTATTTTCGTGGGTTTCCCAGAACTCAAGTTTCGCAGTTCCCTGTAAAAGTTTCCTGACACGTTTTGGATCCTTTACACCAGGCAACTCAACAAGAATACGCCCTTTTGTTTGAAGTTGCTGGATATTGGGCTGTGCAACCCCAAAACGGTCAATACGGGTACGGAGGATCTGGAATGAATTGTCAATAGCATCATTGGTTTGTTTGCGTATAACTTTGATTACATCTTCGTTCGATGAGTTAAAGTTTACCTTATCCCTTAAATCAAGGGTATTGAAAATGGCAGCGAGTTTTGCGTTGGGATCAACAGTTTTGAAGGCATCTCCAAATAAGGTGACGAAATCATCCTGACCATTGGTCCTTTCATTTTTAATCGCAAGGTCAATCGCCTTCCTGAATGTAGAATCGGTACTATAACCCGACATGGCCCTGATCAAATCGACAACCGAAATCTCAAGAGTTACGTTCATTCCCCCCTTTAGGTCAAGCCCAAGAGGAATGGCATATTCACCTACTTCACGGTAAGTGTATTTGCGCAACCCTAAGAAATTGTAAACAGGTTGGCTCGCAATCGAGTCAAGATAAATGGCTTCACTCTTCTGGGCAAGTGACTCTAATTGTACAGGAGTAGCACCTGGATTTTTTTGTTTTGCCTGTGTGACTCCGTAAGCCTTAGCATCCCTTTCAACCATATAGGTCTTGAAAGTAAAATAAAGCTGGTAAATACACACCAAGGCTAACGAGATGGCTAAAAGCCGAATCAGTCCTCTATTCTGCATTGGATAAACGGTTTAATTATCTGTATTGAATTATA
>CAIYPA010000030.1 GCA_903927965.1 uncultured Bacteroidia bacterium
ATATCATTTCCATAAGAAGTACCAACACTGTTGGTTGCGTATGCCCTGATGTGATATAGCGTATTGGCTGTCAACCCGGTAAGGCTGCTTGTAAAAATGCCGGTAGTCGTAAAATCGGTAGTTTTTGAATTGGCAATCGTTGGATTGGCCGCAGTTCCCCAGCAAACACCGACGGCTGTCAGTACAGAACCACCACTGCTGGTAATATTACCACCGCTTGTAGCGGTTGTTGATGCAATGGATGAAGCATCTGTTGTGGTTAGAGTTGGGGCAACGGGAACGTCTTTGATACAGCGTACAGAAAAACCGAGAACCTTATAGTAGTAGTCCCTGCCTGCACCGCTGTAACTGTAGTCCATGAGTCGGAAACAGGCATTAGTAGTTGAGGACTCAGTAGCGGACCACCAGTAACCAATGGTGCCAATGTAGATGAATGTCCCAATGCTGTTACGGATACCCCCCGGAAGTGCAGCAAAACCACTGCTATTGGTCGCGCCTGTATTTGGGCTGACCCAATGTAATATGCCGATTTCTTTTAGTTTTCCGCCGGCAATGCCTTCGCCACCAAGATATGTAGTTAGGGTGGTCCATTCGGCATCGGTGGGAACGTGCCAGCCAGCAGGGGCAATATTGCGGCTGTCAGCCACTGCATACCAATTGTATAAATCTCCATAAGTAGGTTTATTTGCCACATCGTTGTTGTACCAAGTATAGGCGCCTGTAACCATAGAGGACCAACTGCCGGTTACATTAGCTATCGGGTCGCCATTGCGGTATTTTGTGGTCTTGAGGTTTTCAGCCATCCAGGTCTGAGTGCCAATTGTGATTGTTTTGTAAACATTTCCATCGATATCGGTCATATTACCATAGGTCAGGTCAGGGTTAAAGGTAATCCCATTTGAATTGGCCAGGGTTTTAAACGAGATTTCGCTGCCATAACTAGTTCCAATGCTGTTTGTGGCATAGGCCCTTACATAATAGGTGGTATTTTCGGTAAGGCCGGTAAGGCTGCTTGTAAAAGTTCCATTACCAGTGCTATCAGAGGTTTTTGAATTGGCAGTCGTTGGATTGGTGGCAGTACCCCAGCACACCCCACGGGTTGTCACGGCAGAACCGCCATCGCTGGTAATATTGCCACCACTGGTTGCGGTTGTTGAAGCAATGGATGAAGCATCTGTTGTGGTTATGGTAGGTACAACCGGAGAATCTTTTATACAGCGCACTGATAAACCGTGATACTTACCGTAGACACTACTGACTACAAAACTGTTATCGTAGAACATGAGTCGGCCCCTAGCGTTAGTCGAAGAGTAATCTGTGGAGGACCACCAGTAACCGTTGTAGCTGACGAGGTTGAACGACCCACTTTTGTCATTGTTGCCACCCGGAAGCGCAGTAAACCCACTATTATTGGTTGAGCCGGTATTGGGTGTTAGCCAATGAGAAATACCAGTTTCTTTTAGTTTAACGCCAGCTACACTTTCACCACCAAGAAAAGTTGTCAAGGTAGTCCACTCGGAATCGGTTGCGACATGCCAGCCAGCAGGGGCTATATTGCGACTATCGTTCACTGAATACCAATTGTACAAAGCCCCATAAATTGATTTATAAATAGTTGAATCGTTGTTGTACCAGCAATAGGCTCCGGTAACCAAAGATGTCCAACTACTGCCGGTTACATTGGCTATTGGGTCACCATTGCGGTATTTGGTGGTCTTGAGGTTTTCGGCCATCCAGGTTTGGGTGCCAATAGTTATCGTTTTGTAAACGTTCCCATTGTTATCGGTCATCGTTCCATACGTCAGGTCGGGATTGAAGGCTATCGGACTTACATTGGATTGAGTTTTAAACGTGATTTCGTTCCCATAACTTGTCGCAATGCTATTTGTGGCATAAGCCTTTACATAATAGGTGGTATTTTCAATTAAACCAGTAAGGCTGCCTGAAAAAGTGCCAATTCCTGTACCATCAGAGGTTTTTGAATTTGCTATTGTTGGATTGGTGGCAGTACCCCAGCACACGCCACGGGCTGTTACTGTTGCGCCGCCATCAGAGGTAACATTTCCGCCACTGGTTGCGGTTGTTTGGGCAATGGCCGTAACTGCTGTGGTTGAAACTGTTGGTGCAACCGATGGATTTGCCAAGGTGGTAAATGTGATATCATTTCCATAAGAAGTACCAACACTGTTGGTTGCGTATGCCCTGATGTGATATAGCGTATTGGCTGTCAACCCGGTAAGGTTGCTAGCAAAAGTGCCAATAGTCGTACCATCGGTAGTTTTTGAATCGGCAGTTGTTGGGTTAGCGGCCGTTCCCCAGCAAACGCCACGAACGGTTATCTCAGAACCTCCATCGTTTGTAATATTGCCACCGCTGGTAGCTGTGTTTGAAGCAATAGAAGAAGCATCTGTTGTGGTAAGGGTAGGTGCAACAGGAGAGTCTTTCACGCACCTAACAGAGAATCCGAGCTGCTTGAAGTTATAGTAGTGGGTGATATTGACACCGTTATAGTAGAGGAGGCGGCACCATGCATAAGTTGCATCGTATGCCGTACTGGTCCACAAATAACCGTAGTCGCCCACATCATGGAATGTACCATCGAGGTAGTGGCGATAGCCGCCAGGAAGGGCGGCAAAACCAGTGCTATTGGTTGCACCGGTATTTGGGCTGTTCCAATGTGAGATGCCAGTTTCTTTTAGATTGCCGCCCGCAACACTTTCACCGCTAAGAAAAGTGGTTAAGGTGGTCAATTCGGCATCGGAAGCTACATGCCAACCAGTGGGTGCAATGTTGCGGCTATCGGCAACAGCGTACCAATTATATAAGCCACCAACGGTGGATTTATTTGCTGCATCGTTGTTGGGCCAGCAATAGGCACCCGTTGCCAATGCCGCCCAAGCTGTATTGTCGGTTATATTGGGTATCAGGTCACCGTTTCGGTATTTGGTAGTTTTAAGGTTTTCGGCCATCCAGGTTTGGGTGCCAATTGTAACTGTTTTGTATTCGTTGCCATCAATATCGGTCATTGTCCCATAGGTCAGCTCAGGATTAAAGGTTATCCCATTTGAATTGGCCAGGGTTTTAAACGAGATTTCACTGCCATAACTAGTTCCAATGCTATTTGTGGCATAAGCCCTTACATAATAAGTGGTATTTTCAGTGAGGCCGGTAAGGCTGCTTGTAAAAGTGCCAATATCCTTACTATCAGTAGTTTTTGAATTGGCAATTGTTGGATTCGGGGTTGTTCCCCAACATACGCCACGTACTGTAACCGCAGAACCACCATCGTTGGTTATATTGCCACCGCTGGTGGCTGTCGTTGAAGCGATGGATGAAGCATCTGTAGTGGTTAGCATTGGCGCAACTGAAGCGTCTTTTATACAGCGAACAGAAATACCGTAAGACTTATTGTAGAAGTCGAATCTGAAAACATTGCCGTAACTGTAATCTATGTACCGTTGCCAGGCGAAGGAAGTAGATTCAGTAGAAGTCCACCAGTAACCGCACCAGCCAATGTAGTTGAAGGAGAATTCCCCACCTTGGTTACGGATACCCCCCGGAAGCGCAGTAAACCCAGCACTATTTGTTGCGCCTATATTGGGTGTTAACCAATGTTCCAAGCTGGTTTCTTTAAGTTTGCCACCTGCAATGCCTTCGCCACCAAGATAAGTAGTTAAGGTGGTCCATTCTGAATCTATTGCAACATGCCAACCTACTGGAGCAATATTGCGGCTGTCGGCTACTGCATACCAATTGTACATAGCCCCATAAGTAGCTTTATTCAATGCATCATTATTGTACCAACAATAGGCACCAGTAGACAAAGCTACCCAGCTAGCTTGTTCCTTAACATTGGCTATCGGGTCGCCGTTGCGGTATTTGGTTGTTTTGAGGTTTTCGGCCATCCAGGTCTGGGTGCCAATGGTAATCGTTTTATAAACATTGCCATCATTATCGGACATTGTCCCGTATGTCAGGTCAGGATTGAAAGTAATTGGACTTGTATTGGCAAGAGTTTTAAACGTGATTTCATTCCCATAACCTGTTCCTGAACTATTTGTGGCATATGCCCTTACATAATAGTTGGTATTTTCAGTAAGGCCGGTAAGGCTGCTTGCAAAAGTGCTAACTCCTGCACCATCGGAGGTTTTTGAATTGTCAGTTGTTGGATTTGAGGATGTACCCCAGCAAACACCGCGTACAGTTACAGGGGAACCACCATCATCTGTAATATTCCCACCACTGGTAGCCGTTGCAGATGCAATGGCAGTAACCACTGTTGTTGTCATGTTCGGTACAGAACAAGCCAGCGTTGTTTGGGTCAGGGTCAACGGCAATGAATTTCCGCAGGTATTGTAAGCCCAAACATACCGGGTGTAAGCAGTATTGCAGGCCAAACTGGTTTCGGTCTTCGTGGTCACAGTGTCCATTTGTGTTGCAGTACCATAATCGTTGGTAAGGTTCCATTTGTATCCGGTCGCATAAGGAACTCCTTTCCAGTCCCAAACGACACCCTCAGAAGATGGGATATTCGTTGCAATCAACGGAACTATTGGTGCGTAACAATTTAAATTTAAGGAGTTCCAATTGCCATCTGTAAAAGTTGACAAAACGCCTTTACCATCCGGACGACAATCGGTGCAATAAATGATCAGTCCATCTGCTGGGTTAGGGATTGCGTTCATCTCGGCCTTTGTCATCCGTGGAGGAAGGAGGCCTTTGTTGTTTGACTTTACGTCGAGCATTGCCGATTTATCTGGCATACTGCCATCGGTATTGACCCCAACTTGTGGGAAAACAAAACTGCTTGTGAGCAGGATTAAAACGAATAAAACAATTAATTTTTTCATTTTAAATTGATTTTGAATGAGTTTATGAACTTATTTTACATTTTTTGTTATCAATATATTGCTGAAAGAGGTTAAAAGGACAACGGCGAAAAAAAGATTGCTAAGGATTCTCATTTTTTAATGTCTTTTGATATTTTACTGTAAATTACAAAAGTCAATTATCCTTGCAGATAAAAAAACCCAGCAAAACTGGGTGTGGGTTATTTGGTCGTTTTCAGGTATAAACTGTATAAATTTGAGGTTAATCGGTCAACAAACCAGATCCGTCATTTATCTAAATGAATGATTTAGGAAAACTTTAGGGAGGATGAAAGCTTATGAAAAGGAGTCACAACATTTTTTCAAAGATTAGGTAATAAAATCCGGATCTACATTTGTGTAGGTAAATCCGGATTTATTTTTGAAATTTCATTGATTGCGAGTGCAATTGATTAATCTATTTTAAACCGCCAGATGCTATATTTAAATTCTTTGCTACCTCTATCCGAAGTAAAGTAAAGATAATTATCATTAGACAAACATGGCGTTAAATTATGGGCATATTGTGTATATTGCTTCAAATTTTCTCCGGTTACATCTACGGAATAAATATTGATATATTTGCTTTTATCTTTGAGTTTTGATAATGAAAACACTATATTTTTACCATTTGAACTCCATGATGGTGATGATGGATATCCCACACTCACATCTGTCAATTGCTTTAGATTTTCACCATCTGGAGTCATGACGCATATAGAACCTCCGTAACCGCCTTTTACATTCTGTGTTTTTATAAAGGCAATTTGTTTTCCATCAGGAGAAAATTTCGGGAAATTGCCAATACCGATCATTTTAACTTCATTGGAATTTAAGTCCTTAACCCAAATTTGATTAGACATTATTCTGTCAAGAGAAACAACTTTACCTCCAAAAACTAAACCTGTATAAGCACATAAAGGAACCCCAGTCTCATATGTCAGGAATTTCCCGTCAGGAGACCAACTTGGATTAAACTCCTGGTCGGTAGAACTAATTAATTTAGTAATGGCCTTTCCATTCTTACCGTTTATAGAACAGATATCCATATTTCCATCTGAAAGATATGCAAATGCTATGTTATTCGTTTCTGCACAATAATCTGGTGAATAACAGCCGCTTACTCCGTTAGTTTTTTGAGTGAATGATGCAGATAAGACTTTTTCTTTGGAATAAATATTCCAAACATTGTTTTGAAGACCACCAAAAACTAAGTTGGCTCCATTATCGCCACCTCTTGGGCCAGCATAGACTATTCCCGGCTCAGTAATTCTTGTTAGCGCATTGAAATTTTCCCCCTTACCAGTCATTTGAAATGTCGTTTTGCAACTTGAAATAATCATTGCTACACCCAAAAACACAATTGAAATTCTATACTTCATATTCTTATGTTAAAATTTGCCTACTTCAAAACGGCTTTGGCAATCCGTTGTAATATATTATTGGAATAGTCCATTACATTTTAAAAACTAAACAAAAGTGATTTTAATGAAATGGTTTTCAAAATTGACAAACACGCAATTTGGGATATTTGGAAGCGGTGATGGATAAACCAGTCAATTTTTAGAATAATCGGTAATTTCAACTACCAAATTTTGATTTAAAACGTTCATAGTCGATCAAACCGGTCCCTGATTTCAGCAAAGTTGGCCTTGGAAATGATATATGTTTCCTGAGAGAACGGGGGATGTAGAAAACAAGCCCTACTGCTGAATTCGATATGTGACACAAAATGAATATTGATGATGGTTGACTGGTTAAGCTGCAAAAACTGGGAACCGCCCATAAAAGCAATAATTCCCTTTGCAGTAATACCAGATCTCAACTTAATACAATTCTGGTCTGTGAGCATGGCTGACCAAGTGGGCTTTTTTTCCCTAGCCCCGACAGCACACATGAATACCGCAATCCGGCTTTTATCGACAAATTGCAACCCGACCGATGTAGGTAAGGAAATCACTTCGGATGGCATTGAGTTTCTTGATGGGGTTTCCCGATGGTAATTGTTTTGAACTGATCCTTTCGTGGAAAGGTACCTTTTGATTGCCATCCGAAATTCGTTTGACTGTATGGGTTTAAGGATAAAATCGAAGACCGACTCCCGTAATGCCCTGATCGTGTGTTTTTTATCATCTGCAAAAATGATCGTGCAAAACCCAGGATCCTTTCTGGGCCTTATTTCCTTCAACAATTCAAAAACCGATTTCCCCGATATCTCAACACAAACAAGCAGCAGGTCAAAGCTTAATTCGGTCAGCAAATTGCGAGCCTGCCCATATTTTGTGGCAGTTCCTACCAATTCAATTTCCTGAATATTTGCCAAATGCCTTTCAATGTCAATCAAATCGTTTTCTCCATTTTCGACAATGATAGCCTTTATCTTCCCATCCTCTTTCATCGTTTTTTATTGCCAAGTTTTTGAAAGTGGCACAAAAATGCGCGAATGACCCGGATTTATAAAACAAGAAAAATTGGAGTTAAATATAAACCTGTGCGATATGGGGATAAACGGTCGAAATTAAAGGATAATCGGAAAAATTACAACATATCAAATTTTTCCCTGATTTCGGCCATGTTCGACCGCGAAGCAATAATGTTGATGTCGTTAAAAGGAGGGGCCAAAAGAATTTCACGGGTCTTGAACTCTATGGCAGCAAGGTAATTTACATTGACAATCACCGATTGACTTACCCTTATGAATTTTTTGCTATCGACAAAATCGAGGATATCTTTTGCACAAGTACCTGTCCTGAGTTTAATTTGGTTCCTATCAGTCAACATCGCCGACCAGGTTTTTTTCTCGAAAAGGTTTTCACTGGAACACTGGAAAAGCAAAATAGTATCCTTGTCCATAAACCGGATACCTGTTGGGGTGGGCATCGAAATGATATCGCTAAAAGATTGTCTTAAAGGAAATAACCCATGTTTCATTGACGATTTCCGATGTTGTTTGTGCCGTTCGACCGCATTTTTCAATTCTTCGGGCTTAACCGGTTTCAGGATATAATCGAAAGCCGATTGGCGAAGTGCCTGAATGACGTATTTGTCATAAGCGGTATAAAAAATAACGTTAAAGTTGACTGTCCGTTCTTTCCGCACATCCTCCAACAATTCAAAACCGTTCTTCACTGGCATCTCCACATCAAGGAACAGAAGTTCAAGCTGTTCGTTTTGCATGAGGAATTTGGCTTGTTTGTATTTGGTGGCGCATCCCAACAATTCAATCTCGGGATAAAAAGAGAGGTGTTCCTTCAATGAAAATAGGAATTCTTCGTCATCATCGATGATCGCAGTTTTTATGCCTTTGCAAGTTGCTGTCATAAAATTATCTATAGGTCAAATTTAAAATCAATGGGAATGACGATCGTGGAAATAGTTCCGGAACCTGAATTTTCTCTTTCCTGATCAGAGAGGGTAAACGACATTTTCTCCTTGTTTTTTGAGTTCAGGAAATGGATGGTTTGTGTGATCATTTTTAGCCCTGTCCCTGTTCCAGGTGTTTTGCCACTGGAGGCTTTCAACCCGACTCCATTGTCCCTGATTGTAATCAAATTCACATCTGCGTTCTTCTGTACTGTAATGACCAGTTCAGATGGCCCATTTTCCATTGGCATCAGGCCATGTTTTATTGCATTTTCAACCGGGATTTGGACAATCATAGCTGGCACCAATATTTGAGGATCAATACCTGGACCAATTTTAACATCAAAGTTAAACGGCACTGGCAATTTATCTTTCTGAAGGTCAATGTATGCCTTTACAATTTCTAGCTCCTCTTCGAGCGGAATAGCCGTGTTTTCGATGTTTTCGATGATCTTCCTCAACAACATCGACAAAGTGCCGATTTTTTCTTTGGCAATTTCGGGTTCATGTACTGAATGGGATATGGAACTCAACATATTGAAAATAAAATGTGGGCTCATCCGGTTCCTGATATTCTGCATCTTAAGAATCGTAAGGCTGTTCAACTGCTTCTGATAAAGTATGTCCCTCCTTCGTCTGTTATAGGCTATCAGGAAAAAAACAAAAGCAACAATCATGATCAGCATGACCGTGCCAATATAAATAATGACCTTCTGTTGCCTCGCTTCTTTCTCTTTTCCTTCGAGAAGCGCATCCTGAAGTTTCTTTTCGCTTTCGAGGCCATTGATCTTGTTTTGCTGTTTTTCGACACTCCATCGAGCCTCGGCATAGGTGATGGCTTCGGCCTTTTCCTTACTGAAAAGACTGTCATTTGAAACACTGAATTCTTCCGAAAACCTCAATGCCTCTTTACTATCCCCCAATCCTTTGTAACCATTTTTCAGTGCCATGCTTGCTATGTTCACGACCGGAATTTTCTTTAATTCCTTTGCCAGTTTGTAGGAAACCAAACCATATTCTACGGCTTGTTTGTAGTAAGCCATTTTTGATTCACCAAAAGAGGCATTTGCCTGGTTCAGTGCCGAGTTGGCAAGTTCCATATAAACCATTGCAATCCCATCTTTTTCGCCAATTTCATTTTTTATTTGAAGCCCATTTTTTAAACACTCAGCACTTTTATTGAAGTTGCCCATTTTTGAATAAGTAGCTCCCAGGCTGATGTTGAAATCGGCAATGCTAGACAGGTTCTTCATACTGGTGGTAAGGGAAAGCCCCTTATTGTAATAGTTAATAGCATCATTGTATTGATGTTGGGCAGCCCAGATATTGGCAATATTCGAATAATTGGTCGCCATCGCACTTACCATATTTAATTCTTCATTGATCTTCAAGGCTTTCTCAAAATACCCCAATGCTTTTTGATATTCAGTGTGTTGGAAATACAATGTGCCTATTCCATTATAACCATCTGCAAGTTTGGATTTATCATTGAGTTCTTCCTTTTGGCGGATAGAAATTAAAAATTCTTCCATCGCCTGATCGTAATCTCCAACCCGTGAATAGACTTCTGCCAGATTGTGATGTGCTTTTGCAATATTTGTTTTGTCGCCAATCTCTTCGGCCAATTTTAACGACTGATTAAGTGTCTCGATGGCCAAATTGTACTTTCCCAATGATAGATAAAGAGTCCCCAGGTTTTGATAACATAAGATCAAACCATCCTTGCCGTCGATTTTTTTATATTTGTCGATGGCCCTCTCATAAAATCCTATCGCTTTTGGATACTGACCAAAATTATTGGCTGTCAGGCCCATGTTGATATAAGTACCGGTTATCAGGTCAACATCGTTCAACTCTTCGGCAATGGCCAATGTTTTGCCAAAACTTTCGATCGCAGGGTCACATTTGCCCTGTAAATAATCGATTATTGCCATGTTTGTATGGATCTTGGCTAGAAGTTTTTTATTGTTTACGGTCCTTGCAAGTGACAATGCTTCATGATAACAGACAGAAGCGGAGTCGTAACGGCTTTGGTTGTAATGCAGCAATCCTTTGATGTTGACCGATTGAGCCTTGATATCGAGATCCCCGGTTTTATCAGAGATACTGGTCGCCAGAGACAGATTTTTCTCAGATTCGGGATAATTCCCCATATTGCAATTCAGGGCGGCAATCCCAAGGTATCCCAATGCTGCAAGATGTTCGTTACGATTTGATGCAGGCAATGATTTTAATTGTGTAATTGCCTTGTTGTAATAATACTTACATGAATCCTGATTGGATCCTCTCAGCCGATCACCCTTTTCGAGATTTATTTTTGCTTGCAAAGTATCCACGCCCAGCACAGGACTATTGCTCAAGAATCTATAATTAAAATTGAGGTTGAAAAAATAAAGGATTGAAATTAAAGATATTACCAATACAAGTAAATAGGTCAAAGGTTTACGCATTGTCGATAAAATTAAGGTATGATATCTACATCAAAAAAAAATTCTATATGATAATTAATAATTAACAAAGATTTATAAAATATTGATTTATCGACGAAAGCAATGTTAAATATTCATTAACTAATGTTTCGCACTTGATCTCAGGTTTTAACAGTCAATCGATTGAAAAAATTGTCTAATTTTAAGATACAGATTATCAAGGCTATATGTTTTCCATTTTTATTTATGCCGCTTCGTCTATCTCTGAGAAATTTAAT
>CAIYPA010000031.1 GCA_903927965.1 uncultured Bacteroidia bacterium
GAATAGACAAATACCTCAGGGCTTACCTGTTCGTACATGTTTTTTTGGACGAGTGCCGCGTGGAAATGACCGGGATCGAGGGTCATGATTTTTACCTCTCCCTTAGCTCCGGTAAATGCTGCCACGGGTTTCGGATTTTCTTTTTGTGCAGGCTTGCCTCCACCGCCACACGAACTTAAAGCAACTGTAACTGCAAGTGCCATAGTTGGGAATAATGATCTTCTCATTGGAATAAATTGAATTTAAATTATTATAATTTAGATCGTTAATTATTTTTCAGCCTAATTTCACCAATCATGACGAAAGCATCGAGATAATTTTTTGAACAACAGCATCAAAGGTCGTTTTGTCAATTAGTGCTACCCTTTTAATGATGATGTTTTTATCCGCAGTGAAAATTCGGTTTGGGCGAATGTTACTTGGGACGTTTAGTTTACCTGAAATGAAATCATGCTCGTTTAAAGGGACAGAATAAATATCCTTTGTTGATTGACTTGTTATCTGACAAAGAATTATATCGTCACCATGTAGGTCAGCCAAAACCAAGGCTGGCCTTTTCTTTGAATCCGAAAGATCCGAAAATGGGAATGGAATAACAACGATATCGCCTTTTACAAATTTCTCCATGCTTCATCTTCTTCTGGTGAGAGCCATTCCTTGGCCAATACATTTTCACTGGCAAGATGCGTATAAGCTTTATCCACTGATCTATCTGAACTAATTTCTCTTCGAATAACCTCTTCCAATTTAACTTTTTCATTATAAGGTAATTGCCTAACAAGATCAATGATATGATTGAAATTGATAGAAACATTTAAACTATTGGATACGGTTTTCATTTCAAGAAATTTTGGTCATACAAAGGTAAAAAAAACTAAATAAGTTCACTTCTGATTCTTATAGCTTTCAAACAACTCTGCAATCTTAGCTTCGGTAACACTTCCACCATGAACCAAAACACGGTACTTTAGATTGAGAACTTCACCCTTTTTCATAAAGGTTTCTTCCCCGGTTTGAGGCCAATACATTGGAGTTGGTGACATAAATCCATAATCCCTTGTAAACCATGGTGATGGATACCAAGGGTTTGATGGGTGCTGCAAAATGGCCAAACCTTCGATTGCATTTCCACGTTTGCCATAAAAGTCGATCCATGGCGATGGTTTGCCAAATGTATCCTTTTCGCTTGAAGCACCTTCTGCATTGATCATCGTCCCTCCGTTTTTAACTGAGAGATCGGCTGCCATTCTTGCGCTAAAAAGGGAGTGGTTGGTTTTTTTGATATGGACATCGATCAACATCTCCATCGTTATTTCGACATCGATCTGATGCACCGTTTTTGAAGGGGCAGTAATGGTAATCTTTCGAAGATCCTTAACTGGAGATATTGCTCCGGGACGGCTCCAGATACATTCGTCGGTTATGACAACTGTATCACCACCTTCTTTGAGGATTTCAGCATTCACGGAAATAATGCGGCCACGTTCCAAACCTTCCTGCCAGTAATTACCACCGTTAACCTGGTCACAGCCAAAGAAAAGCGAACTGTGGTGAGGATATTCCCCGTTGCGCATGGATGTAACCGACCCACCAGAAATTGGGCCGTTTACAGGATAAAAGAAAGGATATTTTTCATCGGATGAGAAAATATAACTCGTGAAGTACATCCCATCTATGGTCACGTTAATTTTGGAACCAACCTTAACGGCATTGATCTTTGCGGCTTTTGAGGTAAAACTTGAAATGGAAATCAAACAAACAATAAAGTAAAATGCTAATCTTTTCATAGTGTGCGTTTTAAAATTCGATTAATTAAAATCCTTCCGATCCAGGATAAAATCCCAACCGGAAGGATGTTATATACCTAAAATCAGGTGTTATACAAAAGTAGATTCTTAAATACCTTTGATATAGCTGGTTCCATATGGGAAACGTTGTGGCCTCGATAACATTTTATTGGCCTCGTCGTCTTTTACAAACCTTTCGATTTTTGGATCCCATTCCAACCTGCGGCCCAACTTCATCGAAATATGGGTGATCAGGCAAATTGTACAGGCCCTGTGTCCTTTTTCAACCGGTGAAATTGGCTCTTTACGGGTCTTGATACAATCGAGCCAGTTACCATGTTGATTGTCTATTTTATACAAATGTATTTCATTCTCTTTGATCACAGAGGATAGGATTTTTGGATCGCTTGCTGCAAGTGCCTGATTGCTCCTGTTTTGTGAAACCGGATCGCTTGCCGAAGCTGTATAATTGCCACGGGTAACAAATATCCATCCTTCGCTCCCTTCGTACCTTACACCATTCGTGTAACCACCGCTAGTGATCATTGTAAGGTCATTTCCGTATTCAGCAACAGCGATAAATTCACCATGAACGTTCCAAAGACCTGATTTTGGGAATTGTGCCATCGAATTGATGAAATTAGGACCTGTCAACTCAGTATCCATTCCCCAGGCAGCAGAATCGAAATGATGCTGTCCCCAACCAGTGATCATTCCAGCTCCAAACTGCTCACAGCGCAACCATCCCGGACGGTCGGTCATGCTGTTTTGAGGATGAACACGCATCTCGGTATAATAAACTTCAGGGGTCGAACCCAACCAACCATCGTAATTCAGGTTTTTTGGAACCGGCATTTCCGGGGCTTCAGGACCTGCAGGATCGCCTGGAAGTCCAATTTTGACTGTATGAAGTTTTCCGATACGTCCGTTACGGACCAATTCAGCTGCTATACGGAACTGAGGCATAGACCGTTGCTGTGTTCCGACCTGCAAAATAATCCCGGTCTTTTTAACGACATCACACAAAAGCCGTCCCTCAGCGATCGTTAGCGAAGTTGGTTTCTGAACATAAACATCTTTCTTTGCAAGGGCAGCTTCAATAGCAGGTTGAGAGTGCCAATGGTCAGGAGTTGAAATCATAACTGCGTCAATATCTTTATTGAGCAACAACTCGCGGTAATCGCCATACATTTTCACATTGACGGCATCCTTGTTACCGGTTTTCTTGGAGTAATAATCTTCGATAAACTGTTTTCCCTTGAGTTGACGGTTTGAATCAAAGTCCGCAACAGCAACTATACGGGCTTCGTCATAACGCAAGGTTTCGGCGAGGTCGTGGGTCATTGCGATACGGCCAAAACCAATCTGCCCAATATTGATCTTATTACTTGGGGCGTTCTTCCCAAAAACTGTCGAAGGGACAATTATAGGAAGGATAATCGTTCCGGCCATTGCAGCCGATGAATTTTTCAGAAAATCTCTTCGTTCCATAAGGGTTGTTTTTATTGATTCGTTTTAATAAAATTGATCTTTCATGCTATTGGCGTCTGGCGACTGGCTGCTGGTAACTGGCTATTTTTCGATTGTAACTATTGGTGGATTTGTAAAATCTTTCCAGACCTGTTCCGCAATTTGGGCATCAATCTTGCCGTCATATACCAACATCCTGTATTTCAAGACATAATCATTTCCTGGTTTTAATTCCCAGCTTTTGTCCCTAATTGGACAGAACTCAAAATAGACATCGCCATGTCCATTCATATTTTCGGGCCACACACGCATTGGTTCAGGATATTCACGATTGGAAGGATGCGACATAAATAAAATTCCTGATGTCCCTTTACCTGCAAATTGTCCGCCAACATCGCACCAACGGGCCCTTGTGCCATCTGCATCTTTCCGTGCTTTCCCTTCTGAAGTCATTACCCAGCTATTGCTGGCATTCCATTCGTCGGTGGCACGGTAACCAATTCCGCCTCCATAACGATAAGCTTCCAAAGTTATAGGAGAGGAAGAAGCGCAATTCAATGTGGATGTCAGGTCCCAAAGCCATACTTTTACGCCGCCATATGTCCCAACATTCCAGACCCTTACGTCCCACACTTCGTTCATGGCTACTTTATCGCCACCTTTGCATTGAAAATCAACATGTTCCTGACGTGCTTTAAAACCACCATAAACCGGGCCACTGATCAGGGAGTTAAATCCTGCAAACCTTACTGTTCCCTGACCTTCCAAAAGGTTCCAGAAATCGGTGCTATGGCCTTCGAAATGGGTCTTCGTCCAGGGATTCCAAATGCCAAGATGGTGCCAGTGGTCTGGTGCCATGATCCGTGTCATCACATTTCCTGAAGGTGACCAAAGTGGATGGATAAACCCGCTCCGCTTGTAAAGTTCACTGACAGTATCGGGAGGAAAAACATCGCCAATGTTATATTGAATGACCTTTTCCTTGTTGTTTTTGATGGTAAGTACCCTTGAATTCATCTCTGTTGTCACCACATTCTTCGCAAAGTAAGTGGAATCTTTGATCAGGATAAACTTCCGGTCAACATTAGCAGCTGTCTCACCTTCGGGAATCCACCACAATCTGGGTGCGTTTCCAGCCTCTAGCTGGCATTGAACTTCCGATCTGACTTTTCCTTTGATTTCAAAAAGGTGAAGTGCACCCTTGTCTGTATTGTAATCCAACCCTTCGAGCGAAACGCTGACGGGTGTCCCACTTCGTTTTATGCTACCGGCATTGACTGAAAATTTGGCGACAACCATTTCCTGACCCATGGCCCGTGAAAAGACCAATATCAAAATTAAAACAATCAGTTTATTGATTTTCATAAGGTTCCAAATTATGTGATTATGGTAATTCCTTTGGATATCATTGATTTACAAATTTCAAAAATCCTTGACTGCTGAAATAAAGGCATTTAAATTCTCAGTTGAAACATTCTGGGGTATCCCGCCACCACATGACCAGATGATCCCATTCCTGTCGGTAACCTCCCCCATCATTGCTTGTGTGGCTGAATAAACTTCATCGGGTGTTCCGCCTGCCAGGATATCCCTTGGGGCAAGATTGCCAATCAAAGCCACTTTTGGACCAGCCAATTCTCTGATCTGGTTAATCGGGTGGTCGAACGCAAAGTTAAAAAGATTTACGCCAATCTCCTGAAGAAATGGTGCGCAGACCAAACCAAATGCATCGTTATGAAAGAACCGTACTTTATTTTCGATACATTCATAAGCCCTTTTGAGGTATGGGACGACAAATTCGCGGCACTCGTCTTCGCCAACAAAACCAACAATGTCATCCAGTAAAAGAATACCATCAATAGATGAGAAGCACTCTTTTTGATATTGAACCCAGTTACAGATGAACCTTGTGATCTTTTCGAGCAATTCGTGTGCTTTTTCCGGTTCCATTGTTAGCAACATCATAAATTCGGATGTCCCCATCAGGAAGGTCGCAATATTCAATGGCCCGCGTGTGACCGCAAATTTGATCGAATGTCCCGATGCAATGATCTTTGGTTCCATCAATTTGAGCCTGTTGATCATAAATGGCAACAATCCATCCGTTTTAACATTGGGTTGCGGTAGCCTTGCAATATCCTCTGTATAGTAGATTACTTTTTCTGCATGTGGAAGGTTGGCGTTGTACCATAAGGATCGTGCGCCAAAAGCTGAGGGTTCGGTACACATTCCATATTCAGACCAGAAGCCCGGCAAAAATGTAACATCCGAAAATGTTTTGATTGCTTTTAAATTGGTTTTGAGCCAAATCTCATCCGAAGTATAATAATCGAGCGTAGTTATGCTGGACCAGCCAGGTAGCCATGGACTATCGATGATAAACCCCATTTCCTTACCTGTCAAATATTTGCCTTCAACAACAGACAAAAGTTCATTCCATTGTGTGCTTGTCATGTGTTTTTTTCAAAGTTGTCTCAAAAGTAGGACTTGACCAAATATTTATCTTGTAGATAATTTGCCAAAACTAATACTATCCTTGCAACCGATCGGATTCAATTTGGTTTTTGGTACTTTTTTATTATCTTTAGCCAAACATCATTCAAAATGTGTGGTAGGTACATTTTAATTCAGAAAGCTGAAGTTATTGAAAAGAGGTTTGGCGTGAAAGTGCCAGATACAGTACATTTGGTTCCGTCGTATAATATTGCGCCCGGGAAATTGGCACCTGTTATAACAAATGATCGTCCTTATGAAATTCAACTGTTTAGATTTGGATTGACACCCTCGTGGATGACCAAACCCGGACTGTTTGTCAATGCCCGAGCAGAAGGGGACCATAATTCGGACAACAACCCAAACTACACCGGTGCAAAAGGGATTATTACAAAACCTGCCTTCCGAAAACCGATCCGGTCGCAACGTTGCTTAATTCCTGCAGATGCTTTTATCGAAGGTCCCGAAAAGGAAAAATTGAGCAAGCCCTTTCTGGTTTACCTTCGCGATAAGGTGAGGCCATTTGCCTTTGCCGGAATCTGGGATAGCTGGAAAAATCCTGAAACTGAGGAGTTGATCCATTCTTTTGCAATTATTACAACTGTTGCGAACGAAGTGATGCAAAAAATCCAGCATCACAGGTCACCTGTCATCTTACACGAAAGCGATGAGAGAAAATGGTTGTCCAATTCAATTCCTTTGGCCGATCTGACCCGACTTCTGCACCCCTATCCCGGTGATTTGATGAATGCATATCCCATAGCCCCAACCATTAAAAATCCTTTGGCTGATGATCCCGGGTTGATCCATCCGGTAGGAGAGAGGTTAATGAGTGAGACGATCATCAGGAACAGCCACGAAGCACGCATTACCGGAATGGGCAGCAATAAACATTTCGGGTTTGATGACAGTAATCCACTAGGAAAGTAAGAGATTAATAATTTACTAAATCATAGATTGTTATCAAACTTGATTTCTCCACTGTTTTCCGCATGGTTTAACTCATGAATCAACAACCATCTCTTTCGGTCCAAACCACCGGCATAACCAGTTAATTTACCATTGTTCCCAATAATCCTGTGACAGGGGATGACAATAGGCAAAGGATTTCTCCCGTTGGCCATCCCAACTGCACGGCTAAAATTTTCCGAGCCTAAGTCTCTCGCAATTTCGACATAGCTTCTGGTTGACCCATATTTTACCAATGCAACTTGTTCCCAAACCTTGTGCTGAAAATCAGTCCCCTGAGGATGAAGCGCAAGGTCAAAATTGTGACGTTTGCCCGAAAAATACTCATTAAGCTGTTGGTGGGCATCACTCATGATTTCAGGAAATTCAAAACCCGGGTCCAAAACTTCACCATCAAATGAGATGGATAAAAGTGATTTCTCATCTGAACACAATATCAAAAATCCAATTGGACTATCAATTGTCTTGTAATAGGTTGGCATTATGAATTAAATATTTGGGTAACTATCTATATTATAGAAACTTATTTAATACAGGAAACTAACCTTCCCTTTTCAAACAGAAAAGCCCTCCGCTGATAACGAAAGGCTTTTGTTAGTTGGATAACTGACAATTACAGTTCTTTGATCTTGATGCTCCTGAAGGCCACTTCATTGCCGTGATCCTGCAGAAGGATATAACCATCAACAAATTCACCAAATCCGGGTGCTTTGTTGAATTTACTTGTAACTATTGCTGCCTTGAATGCGTCCGATCCTTTGGTAATTTCAAGGACTTTTACGCCATTCAAATAATGCGCAACTTTGTTACCGTTGACTTCAATTCTTGCCCTGTTCCATTGTCCGATCGCGTTCATCCGTTTAACTGGTTGGGCAGGGTCAAATGTCTGTGAATTGGCGGGTATCAGATCATAAAGCGATCCACATGTCCGGTTACCATTGATCCCCAATTTGGCATCAGGATGTTTTGCATCATCAAGTACCTGAAATTCAAAGCCAACAGTGTTTCCTTTCCCTGGTTCTGCCTGAATAAAATACTTGATCCCGCTATTTGCTCCTTCGGTCAATCTGAAATCGGCCTCAAGAACAAAATTCTTGTATTTTTTGGTTGTCACAATATCGCCACCACCTTTGTTGTCGCCTTTATTGGGTATGAACATCCCGTCTTCGATTGTCCATCCTTTTGCAGGAAATGTAGCAAGTGCTGCTGCCCTCCACCCCTGATTTGTTTTTCCATCCCAAAGTAATTTCCATCCATTGGCTTTCTCATTGTCGGTCAACTTATTGATCAGATAACTTACTTCTGCAATGCTTTTATCCATTGGTTTGCGGTTGGCTAGCAGGTCTTTGGTCATGATGTTGATATTTCTCCAACAGATTGTCTTACCAGCATTGGCTTCTTCTTTACCAATAGCATGGACCTGCAATGCAATGAAGCCGGAAGGGGTCATATCATCCACAAGATTGGCACATGGGATATCGTTCAGCCAGGTACGGATTGTGTTTCCGATGGCTTCAACCCTGTATTTGTTCCATTGTGAGCGTTTATATGCTTTTTTGGAGGCTTGATTGTATTCCATGGGATACAGCCATCCCCTTCTAGCTTCGTCATAAATTCCAGCAGACCAAGCTCTTGGCGAATCGTCACATTCAACCTGATAGCCGTGAACACGTCCATTGTCGTAATCTTTTTTGCTTTCGGACCTGATCTGAACACCGGAATTTAGCCCTTCATCCATTTTCATCTCATACTCAAGGATGAAATCCCCAAAAGTACGGGTAGTTGCAAGAAAAGTATTTGGCGTGTTGACGCGACTTGTTCCAACAATTTCACCATTCACAATCGTGTATTCGGCAGTGCCGTTCAACCGTTCCCAACCTGTGAGGTCTTTGCCGTTGAATAGTTTCTCCCATGTTCCCTTTGCTGCAAAACTGCCCAAAGAAACCACTACCAAAATAACAGAAGCGACCAATTTCTTCATCTCTTTTATCGTTTATTAGTTAATCACTGTTTTTAAATCGGATGCTAAGATAGATGAATTTAATATATCCCGTTATCGCAAACGGGAAAATCTAAAACCCTTAAACCAAATATTCTCAGATCTTCCTTAATCCATTGTCAAACACCAATATCTGTCCTTTCCGGGTTTTACCGGCAAACTTTTTATCCCCATATCGGAGTGTTAAAGAAGACCCGGCTGTTGAAAGGACTTTAAGCTGGACGAGTTGCTCGTTTTTCCAATTGAACTCCAGCTCAAATCCACCCCTTGCCCTCAGACCACGTACATGCCCATTTGGAATATCGCTTGGCAAGGCAGGCAATAGATCAATTGCGTCAAGATGGCTTTGCATCAGCATTTCAACAATCCCCGAAGCTCCTCCAAAATTTCCATCGATCTGGAATGGTGGGTGTGCATCAAAAAGGTTTGGATAGGAACCACCACCTGTCATTTTTGTGCCAACCTGCCCTGTAGGCCTTAGCAGCATTTGCACCATGTTCCAGGCATGGTTGCCGTCACGAAAGCGTGCCCAGAAATTGATCTTCCATGCAAGGCTCCATCCTGTCCCTTCATCACCCCTGGCAATTAATGACTTGCGTGCAGCGTCCATCAGTTCAGGTGTTTCCTGCCAGTTGATCTCCTTTCCGGGATAGATGCCCCATAAATGGGAAACATGCCTGTGTGTATTTTTTGGATCGTCAAGATCGGCTACCCATTCCTGCAACTGACCAAAACGTCCAATCTGATAAGGGGCGATCTGTGGCAACAAAGCTTTTAGGGAATCGGCAAATGTCTGATCTATATGGAGTATGGCAGAGGCTTCAATGCAGTTTTTGAATAGGCTTTTGATAATTTCATGGTCCATTGTCGGACCCGAAACCAATCCTCCGTTTTCAGGAGAGTTGGAGGGGCATGAAACCAGCCAGCCACTTTTTGGATCTTTGACGAGATAATCGACATAAAACCGGGCAGCACCCTTAAGGATTGGCCATGCACGTTTGGCAAGGAAGGTTGTATCGCGGCTGTATAAAAAATGTTCCCAAAAATGGGAAGCCATCCATCCGCTCCCCGATACCCAAATCCCATGATTCGATGCGTTGATGGGTGCAGCACCCCTCCACAAATCAGTGTTGTGGTGCAAGACCCAACCTTTGGCATTGTAATGGACCTGAGCGACTTTTTGTCCGGATGGAACAATCTCTTCAACCATTTTAAACAGCGCATCATGGCACTCGCTGATGTTCAATGGTTCTACCGGCCAATAATTCATCTCTGTATTGATGTTCACAGTGAATTTGCTGTCCCATGCAGGATTGAGCTTATCGTTCCAAATGCCCTGTAAATTAGCCGGGTAGGTTCCCTTCCGGCTGCTCGACAACATCAGGTAACGTCCATATTGGACATAAAGGGCTGCAAGTGAATTGTCCATTTTGGTGGGAATGGCATTGATGCGGGCATTAGTAGGGAGGTTGCCTGTGCCTGAATTTCCAAGATCAATTTCAAACCGGTTAAAATAGGATTGATAATCTTTGATGTGAATGTTCTTAACAATGTCGAATTTTTTATTCCAGATTTTATTCAAATAATTATCGCACAATTGTTTGGGATTTCCAGAAACGTCTTTTGGATTGACGAAGCTTGTGGCGGCAACAAGATAAATTGTCGCTTCATTGGTTTTGTCGATATGTAAATGATTATCGATTAGGGTTACTTTTCCACCATTGACAAATAGCCGTAACCTTGCTGTACCTGAAAGTACTCCATCCTTCACTTTAACATTTAGCTCTATTGTTCCATCGCTGTTGGATGTTGCAGTAAAATCTTGGTGTAGCGAAGAAAGGGAGAGATCGAAAGTTAAAGACGATTTTCCGCTCGATTTTAAGTTGATCACAATTGCCTGATCGGGTGAACTGGCAAGGTATTCGCGGGTATAGGTGTTTCCACCAGCTTTATAGGTAGTCGAACTGACTGCTGTCGAAAGGTCGAGTTCGCGCCGGTAATCTGTAATCTCCCCTTGTCCCTGAAATTTGATCCACAAATCCCCGAAGGGCTGATATTTCTTTTGACCAATTGGAATGCTCATGAACTTTTCCATTGCAAGTGTTTCTGCCTCTTTTTGCTTGCCGTCCCAGATTAATTCCCTGATTTGTTGAAGGTATTGAAAGGCCCCTTCATGTGAATAATCGTGGGGCTCACCTGTCCACAAGGTTTCCTCATTGAACTGGATATGTTCCTCTTCCTTTCCTCCATAGATCATCGCACCGAGCCTGCCGTTTCCGATCGGCAAAGCTTCCTCCCAAATGGATGCGGGTTGGTTATACCAGAGTTTCAATTCCTGACCCACTGGTTTAGCAATACATATTGCAGTATTACAGATAGTTGCAAAAATAATGCATAAGATGGCCGTAAAACTTTTCATATTCACATTTGATTAGTTATTGATTGAAAATCATTTTTTCTCATCCGATTTTACAAAAATAGCAACTATTTAATTGAATAATTGGAACATATCGGGATTTTA
This sequence comes from uncultured Bacteroidia bacterium, assembly GCA_903927965.1. GTDB lineage: Bacteria > Bacteroidota > Bacteroidia > Bacteroidales > Prolixibacteraceae > JAAFHB01. The sequence continues at coordinate 11,240 of CAIYPA010000031.1, forward strand.
AATTAAAAAAGGTTCCCTGGGTTTAAAACCTGGGAACCTTGATATAAATGAGTTGTTAAAATGGTTAAAGTTCGTTTTCTCCTGCGACGTAACCAAAATTGGCCAATATTCCGCCGTCTACAAAAAGCAAATGGCCATTTACGTAATTGCTTGCAGACGAAGCAAGAAAGATTGCCGCACCGGCCAGGTCTTCGGGATCGCCCCAGCGACCAGCAGGTGTACGTGTCATTACGAGGTTGTTAAAAGGGTGTCCGTTTACCCTGATTGCTTCAGTCTGGGATGTAGCGATGTAGCCAGGGCCTATTCCATTTGCCTGAATGTTGTGTTTTGCCCATTCGCAGCACATGTTGGCAGTGAGCAGTTTAAGTCCTCCTTTGGCAGAAGCATAAGCAGAAACAGAATTCCTGCCATAAATACTCATCATCGAACACATATTGATGATTTTCCCGCCACCACGTTTGATCATTGACGGAACGACCCTTTTGGACACGATAAATGGTGCAACAAGGTCAATATCAATTACCTGACGGAAATCTGCGACTGGCATATCCAAAATTGGGACACGTTTGATGATGCCTGCATTGTTTACCAGTATATCAATCGGGCCAAACTCGGCTTCAATGATTCCAATGCCTTTATTGACATCCTCCTCATTGGTCACATCAAAAACGACTGTAAAAACGTCAATTCCAGCTTCTGCATAGGCTTTCTTGCAATTCACCAAACGCTCTTCAAAAATATCGTTCACACAAATTTTTGCACCTGCCGATGCAAGTGCTTTTGCAATTGCCATTCCAATGCCGTGAGTGCCGCCTGTGACTAGCGCGATTTTTCCCGTTAAATCAAACATTTTCATAATAATTCATTAAGTATTTAATATTCAATATATTAATATCAATTTTATTTAAGTTGATGTGGTAATACGACATCCATATCGCCGTAATTTAAATTTTCACCTGCCATTCCCCATATGAAAATGTAATTGCTTGTCCCGGCGGCGGAATGGATTGACCATGTTGGGGAAAGCACGGCTTGTTCATTTACCATCCAGATATGGCGTGTCTCTTTTGGATCACCCATAAAATGGCAGATTGCCTGATTTGCTGGAACCTGAAAATAGAAATAGGCCTCCATCCTGCGACTATGGGTATGGGCAGGCATTGTATTCCAGACACTTCCAGGTTTAAGTTCTGTCATTCCCATTTGCAACTGACAGGTCTGAACGACGGAATTTACCAATAGTTTATTGATTGTCCTGGCATTCGACTCTTCCATGGTCCCTGTGTGAACAACTTCAGCATCGTTGAGGGTTACCTTTTTGACCGGATATTCCTTATGGGCAGGGGCTGAATTCAAATAAAAATGAGCAGGATATTTATAGTTTTCGGATGAAAAGACTATGGATTTATTTCCACGGCCTACATACAAAGCCTCCTTAAAAGCAAGATGATAGTTTGTTCCATCAACCGAAACCATACCGTTACCACCAACATTGATAATCCCAAGTTCACGCCGTTCACAGAAATATTCGGCTTTCAAAGGATCAATTGGGTCAAGTGTCAGGCTTTGGCTTACTGGAACTGCGCCCCCGACAATAAAACGGTCATATTGTGAATATGTTAGATTAATCTGGTTGTCAATCATCACATTTTCAATCAGATACTCTTTGCGTAAACGTGCTGTGTCATAATTTTTTGCATCGTTGGGATGGGTGGCATAACGCTCTTCATAAATCGTGCTCATAATATTTTATTAAATTGGAGTTGCAAAATTAACAATATTGAAATCAAAATGCAATCGATTGCACAAATAATTTATTTATGCTGCAAGTTGAAGTTTTTTTTCCATTTTTGTATCCCATAACAAACGTATTTGAATCACTCTGACGAACTATCACCGTTACATGAAAAAAAAGCAGGAAATTACAATTCATAACCTTGCTAATGAATTGAATATATCAGCATCAACGGTTTCGCGCGCATTGAGCGACAACAGCAGGATCAGCAAAAAAACACGACTTATAGTTCAGCAAAAGGCGTTGGAATTGGGCTATCGTCCGAATGTGCTTGCTGCAAATCTTCGCAGTAAAAAAAGCAATACAATTGGCGTGGTGGTCCCGCGAATTGATCGGTATTTCTTTGCATCTGCCATCAGTGGAATTGAAGATTATGCCTGGACGAAAGGGTTCAATGTGATCATTTCCCAGTCAAATGACCTTTTAGCCAAAGAGGTCAGTTGTGTCCACACTTTGTTCAGCAACCGCGTTGACGGTATGATTGCTTCCATTTCGATGCAAACCAATGATGACAAACATTTCAGGTTGTTTTCTGAAAGGAACATTCCACTTCTCTTTTTCGACCGTTTCTGCCCATCAATTGACTGTGACAGGATTGTTGTAGATGACTATGAATCAGGATACAATATAACAAGCCATTTGATAAGCCGGGGGTGCAAAAGAATTGCCCACATCGCCGGGCCAGAATTGCTGAATATTTATAAAGACCGGAAAGAAGGTTATCTTAAAGCACTTTCAGATTTCGGATTGCCGCTGTATGATGGATATCTTCAAGAGACAAGGCTTACAAAGGAGGATGGTCCACAAGCTTTTCATCGGTTAATGTCCCTTCCTGTTCCGCCTGATGGAGTATTTTGCGGAAATGACACAACTGCATTGTGCGCCCTTGAATATTGCAAGAAGAACAATTTAAAAGTTCCACAGGATGTGGCCCTGACCGGTTTCAGCGACGAACCATTCAGTTCTGTTGTAACACCCTCATTGTCAACTGTTAGGCAACCTGGATACCAAATGGGTTTTCAAGCTGCCCAAAAGATTATCCACCGTATCGAAAATGCAAATTTGACAGTCCTCTTCGAAAAGATCGTCCTTCCAACTCAATTAATTGTTCGGGATTCTTCAAGATAAGTAAATCTAAAGTATTGTAAATTAAGGGTTCAATATTTGATATGGAGTTGTCAGGTTTCGTAGATATAAAAGTTGGTCATTCTTGAAATACACTCAGGATACTTATTAAGTAATAAGAAAAATATAATGTCGTATTTATTTGGTAATGTTAATTAAAGTCCGTATATATATCTCATTATGAGATATATAATACTAAAAACAGAGGATTTAATTTCACTTGAAGTGCTATACAAGAACAGTGGTGACAACTCCATAAGAAGGCATAGCCACTGCTTGCTTTTGAGCCATCAAGGCCGAACGATTACCGACTTGGCGAACATATTTGATGTAAATCGCAGAACCATTGAGCGTTGGCTTGATAGCTGGTCTAAAAACGGGGTAGATTCGTTACCAATACTGCCCGGAAGAGGAGTAAAGACCCGTTTAGTAGGCTATGAAGTTGAGGTCGCGAAACAACTTGAAGTCCATAACCGGAACTTAAAAAATGTATTGGAATACTTTAATAAAGAACTCGATATTAAAATCTGCTTGAAGACCTTGCAGAATTTTTTAAAAGTTACTGGGCTATAAGTGGAAACGAGCCAGGTTGTCGTTAAAAAGCAAACAGAATGAAGATGATTTTAAGTTCAAACAACAACAAATTGAAACCCTAAAACAATTGGAAGACAGTGGGTTCATAGATATTTACTTTGGTGATGAAAGCCATTTTGGCCTTACTCCAAATGTTCCATATGCTTGGCAAACAATGGATAATCCAATATTGTTGCCAGCGGCCAAGGGCAAGTTCCTTAATGTTGTAGGTTTAATGAGCCGTAAAAACGACCTGTTCTTTGAAATGCACGAAACGACTTTCAATACCGACAACTTTATACAATTCATGGAACGATTTGTTGAACAGACAGTTAAAAAGACAGTTGTAATACTTGACAATAGTCCTATCCACAAATCAAAGAAGTTTAAGGCAAAAATGGCTGAATGGAAGGAAAATGATGTTCTGATTTACTTCCTGCCTCCTTATTCGCCTGAATTGAACTTGATTGAAATTCTGTGGCGCAGAATAAAATATCAGTGGTTGAGTTTTGATGCTTACCTCAGTTTTCAGAATCTCAAAGAACGATTATCTTATGTGCTCGATAATTTCGGCAAAGAATACGACATTATTTTTTAACAAGTACTTATAAGGAAAACTAACCCTGAAAAAAATTATCTTTGCAAAAGATTATTAAAAGATGAAAAACGAAAATCCAAACTACAACTGGTACGCTATCAGGGTCAAATCAAGATCAGAGAAAAAAGTATTTTCAGATCTGAAGGATAATGAGATTATAGGATATCTGCCAATGCAAAGGAAGTTGAGGCAATGGAGCGACCGGAAAAAATGGGTTGAAGTTCCTTTAATTTCAGGATATGTGTTCGTTTATATTTCACGTAAGGAGTATGAAAATGTCCTGCGCACACCAAACGTTGTATGCTATATTTATTTTGAAGGTAAAGCGGCAATTATAAGGCAGGAAGATATTGATGTTTTGAAAAAAATGTTGGGGCAATCGGATATAGAGGTTGAGGTCACACTAGACCAATTTAAGCCAGGACAAATGATCGAAATCATTGCGGGACCTTTGTGCGGTATGAGGGGGGAACTCATCGAATTTCATGGAAAACATAAAGTGGCCCTTAGGATTCAACCTCTTGGTTACACGGTTCTTGTTGAATCACCCAATCAGAACCTAAGGCCCATTAATGTCTGACCCTTTGACGTTCTTCGTTTTTATAGATTTTTCCCGGTTGCGAATAGATCTTTAGCCTTAAAGTTGTTCGTAATTTGGCGTTATGAAGGAAGCGGATATTGATCAACTTTGTTTTCGTCCCATATTTGTAAGCCTTTTCTTTATAAATAATACATTTGTAACCTCCAAAAGCAATATTTATGGAAATGTTGTAATTTGCAGTTAAATCAATTTTTTGAATGTTGGCTGTTATGGATCTTTTTATTCACTATTTTAATTCAAGTTATGCTTAGACTATTCCAATACACCAAAACAATACTGCTTATAGTCATTTTTAGCATTGTAACAATCACAATTTCTAGCACCTCCTTCTTCCTTTTATTTAAAAACGCACAGAATGGGGTTTACGAAAGACTTACAGATATCGTAAACCGAGAAAAATCGTCAATCTCAATTTTGGTCTCAAGGTATCATGCAAGTGAATACGAAATCATTGAATATTTGGGACTTGTCCGAAAAAGCAATTCAGCGATAGGACAACAAGGGGAGGTTTTTTTTGTGCGTCAAAAAAACGACAGTATCGAATTTATTGCTACAACACCGGGAACAAACCCATCAGATAAAATCTCCCAAAAGGAAGCCAATTCTTCACCTTTATCTTCCTTATTTTTCAAAAAGAGTGGGACAATAGAATGTAATGATTTTAAAAATCGCAAAGTCTATGCAGCATTTGCTAATGTTGAAAGTTTAAAGTTGGCTATTGTTGCTGAGATTCCAACAGATGAAATCAGCAGGTCTTTCAAGACAAATCTTCTTTTCGTTTTGATTTTGACAATGCTGATTATTACTTTCTGTGCGTATATTTTTATCTTCCCGCTCTTTGATAAAATTTATAGGAACGAGTACGAATTAAATTTGAGCAATAAAAATCTTATTGATGCCATTGATGATTTAAATCACTCCAAGAATGAAGCAGAAGCCAATGAAAAGAAATTTTCCGCGATTATGGGACAATCTCAGGATGGTATTGCATTATTGGACTTGAATGGCAATTATGTCTATGTTAATAAGGCATGCAGTAAAATGACAGGATATTCAGAGGATGAATTGCTCGATATGAATGTTCTCAATTTCACTCCAAAGGATCAATTGGCTGCATTTGTACAGGACATGGCAATTGATGATGGGCAATTGATTCAAGTCCGTATTAGGCGTAAGGATGGGTCGGAATTTCCTGCCGAAATCATCAGGAGTGTGATTAAAATCAACGATAAGAACATGATACTTAGTATTGTAAGGGACGTCAGAGAACGAGTAAAATCCGAAGAGATATTGAATGCCCAAACCAGGCATTTATCTGTCCTGGCAGAAGCTACTCACGTCTTTGCATCAGCTGGTACTGATTATGAGTTGGTTCTGTCAAGGGTTTCTGAAATAGTTGCCCGACAAATGGAGTCTGGAATTATCATCCATCTTCTTTCTGAGGACAGGAAATGGCTCGAATTCGCAATAGCATTTGATCCAGATTCTGAAAATCGAAGGGTTCTTGCTGAGATTTTTGGGATTGGCAGGATCCATATTGAAAGTGCAGATCCATCGGCATTTGTCGTTCGTACTGGTAAGTCCCAACTTTCAGTGTATCTTGACATGGAAAAGATGCGTAGCCATCTTACTTTGGACGTATGGCCTGCCATAATGCAACTGAATCCAATCAGTTCTGTCAATGTACCTTTGTTAATCAATGATCAGGCAATTGGTATTATGTATTTAATCAGGCACATGCCTAATAATCGACTTTTTAATGAAGAAGATGTGGTAATGGCTGAAGACCTGGCCGATCGGGCAGCTATGGCGATTTTTAATGCAAAGTTATTTGATAAAGTCCAGAATGAGTTAAACGACAGGATTAAGGCGGAGAATGCCCTACTGGAGAGCAGGAAACACATTGGTAATATTATCAATTCGGCGATTGACGCGATTGTTTCTACTGACCAAAACCATAACATTGTCATTTTTAACGAGGCAGCCGAAAAAATGTTTAAATGCAAAATTTCAGATGCACTTGGACTACCACTAAACAATTTTATACCAGATCGTTATCATGCCAAACATTATGGGCATGTCGCCAATTTGATTAAGGAGCCAGATTCTCCACTATACCGAAAGAAAACACATTCGATGATTGGTCGAAGGATGGATGGGGAGGAGTTTCCAGCAGAGGCCTCAGTTTCAATTGTACATACAGAAAAGGGCGAAACTTACACTGCAATATTACGGGACGTGACCGATAGAAATAAAGTTGAAGAAGATTTACAACGGGTTACTTCAAATTTGCAGGCAATTATGGATGCTACCCTTGAAACAATTATCATGGTTAATCAGGATTTTGTTATCGTGGCAACCAATAAGACTTTTCTTGACCGGTTATTTTTACCTCTAAATAAAGTACTTGGATTTCCGTATTTTAGTTTTGTTCCTGACCATTTGATAAAAGGACGCAAAGATAAACTTATAAAGGTTTTTTCGACAGGGCAACAAGCAATTTCGGAGGATGTACGAAACAATCTGATCCTGGAACACAATTACTATCCTGTTTTTGAAAAAGGAGAGGTAAAGTTCGTCGTAATGTATATAAGGAATGTGACGGACCAAAAAATGGCAGCTGAGGAGATCAGGCTTCTGAATGAAACCCTGGAGAAAAAAGTAGCTGAACGTACCATTGAGCTTGCAGATGCCAACAAAAAGCTTCTTGATGAAGCAGAGATTCGTAAGGCCGTAGAAATCAACCTAAAACAAAGTGAATCTTCGTTTAAGGAGGCGCAAAAAATTGCCAAAATGGGAAGTTGGGAATACAATGCCAGTACCGATAAAAGCTGGTGGTCCGAAAATAACTACCCTGTTTTCGGATTTCCTGTGTTCGGTGTAGAACCATCTTATCAATCGATGAGGTCCAGGATTCATCCTGATGATCTTGAAAAGGCTGACGAGGCATTCAGCGAAACCAAACAATGGAAAAATCCACTTGAAATCGAATTGAAATTCCAAATGCCTGATGGAGAGATTAAATGGGTACTAAACAAAACGGTTCCTGTATTTGAAAACGGACAGTTTGTTAAATTAAAAGGTGTTCATATCGATATTACCGAACAAAAAAAACATAGAGAGGAGCTTTCAAATGCTAAAAAACTTGCCGAAGATGCAAACAAATCCAAAAGTGAGTTTCTGGCAAATATGAGCCACGAAATCCGTACTCCGCTCAACGCAATCGTAGGTTTTTCAAGTATTTTAAAAGAAAAACTTACTGGACAATCTGATTATTCCGAATACCTTGAAAATATCATTCAAAGCAGCAAGGTTTTACTGCATTTGATCAATGATATTCTCGATCTGTCGAAAGTAGAAGCTGGAAGAATGGTGATGGATTATCAACCCGTAAAAATCAGTAACCTGATCAAAGAAATTAAAGCAGTCTTTCAAATGAAGGCTGCGGAAAAAGGATTGCCGATTAATATCTTGATTGATAGTGCGATTCCAGATAATTTGATCACTGATGAGAAATATCTCAGGCAAATATTATTCAACTTGATTGGTAATGCTGTGAAATTTACACACAACGGAAGCATTGATATCATTGTTGGGTATCATAACTCACATGAAAATGAAAGCAAGGTAGATTTGGATTTTTTAATTAAGGACACTGGAATTGGCATTCCTCAGGATCAGCTTGACTCGATTTTTGAACCCTTTGTTCAGGCAACTCAGAAAGATAGGAATTTATATGGAGGAACCGGTCTTGGATTAAGTATTACACGAAGATTGGTTGAACTGTTAGGAGGTCGTATAACTGTTGTTAGTGAAAAAAATAAAGGTTCGGTATTTAATGTGAAACTATTTAATATTGAGATTGGCTCATTGCAGGAAAATCAATACGTTAACCAGGTGAGTGGAAATTTACTACAACGGGTCAGATTTAATAATTCTGTCATTTTAATGGCAGAGGATGTTCCTTCAAACAGACAGATTATCAGGGAATATCTTGAACCACTAAATATTACTGTAGTTGACACAATAAATGGTGAGGATTGCATAGAAGTTGCTCGCAAAATATGTCCTGACCTCATCCTGATGGACATGCAAATGCCTGTTATGGATGGTTACACTGCAATACAAATTATAAAATCAGACGATTCATTGAAAGATATTCCGGTAATAGCTCTGACAGCATCAGGTATGAACCAACATAAAAAACAGTTTGAAAATGTTGCAGATGATTTCCTGATAAAACCAATATTTAAAAATGATCTTCTGGAAAAGTTAATTAAATACTTACCATTCGAATCGATCAATGATAATGGTTTTTCAAATGATGTTGCCGGTTCAACAAACGAATGGGATCAACATTCTCTTCCTGAAGAAATCAAGAAACTCTTTGTAAATAAGTTTCTTCCAGAAATTATAAATTTGCAGGAGACATTAAATGTTGACGAAATCATTAGCTTTGTGCATCAAATTGAGGAATTTAATAAACTTCATAAAAATGAAGATCTTAAATGGTATTGCAGTCAATTGGATGATTACATCCAGTCCTTTAACTTTGATAAAATTTTATCGACATTAAAACAGTTTTTGGTTTATATGAACAGTTAGGCGATGGAAACAATGCAAAAACCTTTAATATTGATCGTTGATGATACACCACAGAATATTCAGGTGATTAGTAATGTATTGTATGGCAAGGGTTACAGCATCAATATTTCACCTTCAGGAGCCCATGCTTTGCGTTCGGTTGCCAAACAATTACCCGATTTGATTCTGCTTGACATCCAAATGCCGGAAATGGATGGATTTGAAGTTTGTAAGTCTTTAAAATCCAATATACTGACCAAGGATATTCCGGTTATATTCCTTTCGGCTGTCACAGACATCGAAAAAGTGGTGACTGGTTTTGAAATTGGAGCCGTTGATTACATAACGAAACCTTTTCGTATGAATGAACTTTTGTCCAGGGTAGCCACCCATGTTGAACTAAAACGTTCACGTGAAAAGTTAATCGAATTGAATGCGACCAAAGACAAGTTTTTTAACATTATTGCGCATGATTTGAGAAACCCTTTCAGCAGTATTATGGGATCTTCTGAGATGCTGGTCAATTACGATGACAAATTATCACCAGAGAAAAAATTGAATTATGCCAAAAGGATATTTTCATCAGCAACCAATGCGTATAAATTACTGGAGAATCTTTTGGTTTGGGCAAGATCCCAAACCGGGAAAATTGAGTTCATACCAGTGAAAAGCAATTCTGTTGACTTCATCAGTGAGATTATCAGTTTATCGGAAGTGAGCTGCCATTCTAAAAATATCAGTTTAAGTTATACAGGAATCAAATATCTTGAAATTTGGGCTGATGTAAATATGTTTAAAACAATTTTGCGGAATTTGGTAGGCAATGCGATTAAATACACGCCTAAAAATGGATGGATAGAAATCAGGTCTGAAATTGTCTCAAACGAAATTCAATTTGAAGTGGTTGATTCAGGTATTGGACTGGATCCCGTTCAAATTAAGAAATTGTTTCTGATTAATGAGGTTTCCTCAACACCGGGCACTGAAAATGAGACGGGAACCGGTTTGGGTCTAATGCTTTGTAAAGAGTTTGTCGAAAAACACAAAGGAAAAATCTGGGTGGAAAGCGAATTGGGAAACGGGAGCCGGTTTATTTTTACAATCCCTATATCCAATCAGGAAATATAGATACGATTCAACTTTTATGTTACCGTATTTAACAGCCAACACTCAATGTTGGACTGTTAAACACAATACAAAGGTAGTCGGGTTTAATTGTCTAATTCAATTGATATCAATTTGTCCGGTTTATTATTTGCCTTTTAGTTCTATCTTAAATGTAACGACCTGCCATTCAGGTAATTTTAAAGGTTTGGTAATAATCAAGGCATCTGCCTGCTGTTTCCAGGTTAGTTTTTCATTACTTCCTAATATTTTTACCGAAACAACTTTTTGAGAGGAGATCTTTGAATCCTTTCCCAATGCATTGATCCGGATATCTGAAGTTGGTTGTCCCATGCAAAATGCATAGAGGCTATTCCCTTTGGTCGTAAAACGGATATCGGTCGATTCATAGGGACGAACATCTTTTAAACCACCAAACCGGCCTTTTTCCTGTTTCTTCTGGGTTGAAGGTCCTTCACCATAAATTTTCCATGGTCTTGTCCCATAAATCCCTTCACCATTAACAGGAGTCCATTTTGCGATCACATCCAAAATACCCATTACATCGGGTTCGAGATCCCCTTCGGGGGTTTGGACCACATTCAGTAATAAATTTCCGTTTTTGCTCACGATATCAACCAACATTTGAATCACTTCGACACCCGTCATGTATTTCTGCCCTGTGCGGTAATACCAATCGCCAATGGATGTATCTGTTTGCCAGGGATATGGGCTGATCGAGTCATTAGCTCCACGCTCCAGGTCCTGTACCCATCTTCCTTCAGATTTTAACAATTTACATGTATAAACGGCTTCGAGCTTCCCTTTATTTTTTGCAATATCCTGATTGTAATAATAGGACAACATCGTTCTTCCGACTTCCCCAAATGGCAATTCACTATCTGAATAAATCAGATCAGGATGGTACATATCAATCAACTCAGTGATACTGGCCAACCAGTTTTTTTGGTTTTCCGGGTCTTTGGTCAACCAGGCTTTGTCATCAGGTGCAGTTTTTGGATGATAGAGGTCAACGTATTCAGGATTGTTTCCATCATAAGGGACTCCTGCCAAAGGCCCGGTTTTATCAGAGCCACGACTTGTCTGAAACCAAGTATAACTGGCGCCCAAATGTTCGGAAACGCCGAAACGCAAACCCTCTTTGGTTGCTGCTTTTTGCCATAATCCCAGGACATCCTTTTTAGGTCCCATATTGGCGGCATTCCATTTGTGTATTTTTGAATTCCAGAGGAAAAAATCGTCATGATGTGTTCCCATGCTTACGAAATATTTTGCCCCTACTTTTTTATAAAGTGCCATCAGTTGCTCGGGATTCCAACGTTCAGCTTGCCATAATGGAATAATGTCCTTGTAACCAAATTTGGATGGATGGCCATAGTGTTCAACATGGTATTTGTAATCGGCACCACCTTCCTCGTACATCTTCTTGGCGTACCAGTCACCCTGACGGGGAACCGCTTGTGGCCCCCAGTGTGCCCAGATCCCGAATTTGGCGTCGCGGAACCAGTTGGGGTATTTGTACTGTTTAAACGATTCAAGGGTTGGCTCAAATTTCTGGGCAAAGATTTGACTTGCCGGTAAGATGCCCAATAAAAGCATCAAAGTAATAAGCCTGTTTGTTTTTCTGAATAACTGTTTCATTTGTAAGTCATTAATTATTGGTTATTTTGAAAATTATTTAGTTGTTGTCATTTAGTTATTTGGTCAATTCGATATTCGCTTCCGGCTTTTTAGTTTGGACTATTTGTTCAAGTGGCCTGTCAAATTCAAGTTTGGCAACAAGCACAGTATTCGACATTTCATTTGCCGGAAGGTTCCGAATCCGTAAATAGGGTTGTTGGGAGGCATGGTCGCTTGGGCATAAATTCACTACACAATCGATTGGTTTTCCAGTATTTAATAGAGTAGCTTTTAAGGGAAGCACATTGATGGGTTTTAATTTGATCCCGTTTCCAGTTGTAGGCTTATTCAAATGGACATAAAGTGTTTGTTCCCGCTTTGTTGTCAAAACTCCGGGAATGATGATCAAATCGGAATCCGTTTGTACATTTTGATACGATTCGTCAACCTGTTTTTTCCACTTCCCGATCCTTCGCAGAATTGATGCTGCTTCTGTAGGGATAACGCCTTCACTTGTTGGCCCAACATTCAGTAAATAATTGGCATCGCGCGAAAGATAACGGTCGATACTGCTGATCAGGTGTTGGTCGGTATAATAATCCTCATCCTTTTTGTTTCCCCAGCTTTCCATTCCGACCGATTGACAAGCTTCAACCGGTTTGTCAAATCCCTTGGCTTCAGTTGCAGGATTGTCGTAATCCCGTTCAGGAGTCCCAAAATCACCATCATCAAACCCCCGGTTATTGATGACTGCTTTGGGCTGCAACTTTCGAATCATAGCCATCACTGAAGCATCCTTATAAACGGGTACATTCATATCCCACCAGATTCCATGTATTTCGCCATAATTGGTACAAAGTTCCCTAACCTGTTCCTTCAAAAAAACCATATACTTATCCCAGTCGGGTGAATCTTGAGGTTGAGGAGGCAGTTCATGATGGCGTCCCTGATTTGGATAATTGGGGTGGTTCCAGTCCGCAATGGAGTAATACAGGCACAGAGGCACTTTGCGCTTGTGGCAGGCATCCGATAACATTCCAATCACATCTTTTTTATATGGAGTGTTCATTGTATTAAATTTTGTCTGTTTTGTATCCCACAGGCAAAATCCGTCATGATGTTTGGTTGTAATCGTAATATATTTCATACCAGCTTCTTCCATAAGGTCGAGCCACTCTTCAGGATTGAATTTCTTTGGGTTCCACTGTTCGGCAAATTTTACATATTCTGCCCTTGGGACCCTGCCTCGCCATTGATGTTGTTCGTGCCATCCGGGGATTGAATAAATTCCCCAATGGACAAACATCCCAAATCGTTTTTCAAAGAACCAATCGCGGCCATCTCCGAAACGCGGAATTCCTGATGTTTTTGTTGTAAGATCATCAACAGTTTGTTTCTCATTATTCGAATAAGCATTTGCCCATTGTCCAAATAATGGTACAGCAGCCAATGCAGCTGTCGATTTGATAAGATCCCTGCGTTTCATTGTACTATTTTTTAGTGATCATTGATAAATTCTAAAATTGAACGAGAATTTTCATGAATTGTGCAGGATTTTCGGCCCATTCCACAAAAGTTTGAGCGGCCTCTTCCGGTTGTATAATTTTGGAAATCATCTCATTAATAGGGAATGATTTCTTTTTTAAATAGTTGATTACTGCTTCAAAATCAGTTGGAGTCGCATTTCTTGCACCTAGAATATCAATTTCTTTGAGTACCCAAAGACGTGTTGCAAAATTGACATCATTTTTGGCGTAACCAATACAGACAACACGTGCAGCAAAAGCTGCTTCCTCGATTGCAGATAAATAGGTAATTGGATTACCGGCTGCCTCAATGATAACATCAGGACCATGACCATTGGTAATTTTTTGCAAAGCCTCATGTAGGTCAGTTGTTTTTGAATTGATGCAATGGTGTGCTCCTATTTTTCCTGCTAGTTCAAGTTTCTTTTCATCAATATCAACAGCAATCACCTTTGCCCCCCGTAAAGCTGCCCGGATGATAGCCCCAGAACCAATCATTCCACAACCGAATACCAACACCGTATCGATGTCCGTCACACGTCCCCTGTCAACTGCATGGAAACCGACTGTCAATGGTTCGACCATTACCAATTCCTTTGACGTTAGCTGATCATCAATAATGAGCTTTTGCCAGGGAACTTTGATGTACTCCTGCATTGCACCTTCACGTTGGACTCCGAGCGTCTCATTGTATTTGCAGGCATTAAACCGACCTTTTTTGCATGCAGAACATTGTCCGCAATTGGTATAAGGGACAACTATGACCAACTGCCCAATGTTTAAATTCGATGGGATATCGTTGCTTAAACCTGCAATGGTGGCCGATATTTCATGTCCAGGAACACATGGGTATTTGGTCAAGGTATTTTTACCGAGGTATGTATTAAGGTCAGAGCCACAAAAACCGATGTAATTTATTTTGAGCAGTACTTCCCCAATTCCCAATTTTGGGATAGGGCAATCTACAATTTGGACCTTTCCAGGAGAAACTATTTGTATGGACTTCATCAATCTATATTTTTATCAAAATCTAAACAATACATTAGGTACAATCCAGGCAAGGCACTGGTCACCGGATGCCAATGGTCAGTTACAGTCTGTAGATCCGTATCGCATTGTCCCCCATTATCTTACCTTGTTCTTCTTTAGAACAAGATAAAATATTCTTCTTGACCAGATCGGCCCAATTTTTATAGTTGGTTGCGACAAGGCAAACTGGCCAGTCGGAACCAAAGAGCAGCCGGTCAGGACCAAAAGCTTCGAGGATAACTTCAAAATAGGGTTGCAGTTGCTCTGCTGTCCACTTATTAAAATCAGCTTCGGTGACCATTCCTGAAATCTTACAATTTACATTCTCGCGTCTGGCCAATTCTTTGATATGTTCCCGCCATGGTGAGATCTGATTTTGCCCTATCAAAGGTTTGGCAATGTGGTCAAGAACAAAGACCTGATTGGGATGATTATCAACAAACCTTATCGTATTTGGCAACTGTCGTTCCACAATCAATATATCGTAAACAAATGAGTATTTATTAAGCAATGAGATCCCGCGATTAAAGTCGGGCCTTATTATAAAGTCGGGATCGGGTTCCCCTTGTATAACATGGCGGACTCCTTTAAGCTTTTTGTCAGACGAGAATCTCTCAAGATAGGATTCGATATTCAAATCAATCAGGGGAATCCAACCCACAACGCCTTTCATAAACTGATTTTGATTTGCCATCCCGATCAGCCATTCTGTCTCCACAAGCGATTGACGTGCCTGAACAGAAACAACTCCTTCAATTCCAGCTTCATGGATAGTTCCTGATAAATCTTCAGGGAGAAAATCCTTGCGGATGACTTTCATTGAATCATCAATCCAGTCATATTCAACCGGATCGTAATGCCAGTAATGGTGATGGGAATCAATAACCATTTTAAACGTATTTGAAATGTTCTCCAATTATTTTTTCGGATTTGAGCTCTTTCCAGAATCCGTAAGGCAAATCAGTGGCAAGTACATCGACATTTCGCCGGATACGTGAAGGTTTACTTGGATTTAGTGCTACAGCATTTATCTGAGGCATCGCAAATGCAAATTTGAGGCAGGCATCGCCTGGTATAACACCAAATTTATCACATATCCTGAAAAATGTATTGCGCCAAGCCAAAAGCTTCTGGTCTTCAATGGAATCCGGATTGATTTTTCTGTAATCAAAGAACTCGCCACCAGTAAGGAACCCTGCGTTAAATATGGCAGAATTGATGATTCCGACTCCATCATTGTGAATCCGTTCTATAAAATCAACGATCTCTTTTGGATGGTGGTAGATTGTCAGTTTATTGGCAAACATCACCCAGTCGAATTTGACGTGATTGTATAATTCTTTGATTGTCAGCCAGTCTTTTGCACCGATCCCTACAGCCCTTACTTCCCCCTTCTCTTTTAACTCAAAGAGTGCCTTATAAGCATCCAAAATGTCGTTTAACCTTTTTCCACGGTCTTCCTGACTGGTCGCCGCGAACAGGTACTCGTCAGGATCATGAACCGAGACGACCTGAGGTTTGTAATAATCGCCTAACAATTCGCAACCCTGTTTCCAACATTCAAGTATTCCTGTATAACTAATTTTTTGTACTGCATCGTTTTTTAGGTTGACCCATGCTCCTGGCTCAAATGTTGGTTCTTCTGTGGTAAGGGGAATACGGAACCAACCCAATTTGTTGCTGATTGTTATATTGGATTTATCGATTCCCAACTTTTTCAATCCTTCCCCAATTACTTCAAGGGCAAGCCCAGCACCATATTTCCCGGCACAATCTATCATTGGTGTACCTTTTGAAACCTCGAACCATTGCTGCATGATCTGAAGTTTTACCTCTTCATTCAATTCATGATAAAGGTTTCCCATAAAGCTTGTCCCATAGATAATTGCTGGAATAGACAATCCTGTATTACCGAATTTCTTTAAGTTGTTCATTTTAACAATATTCAAAATTTCGTATTTAGTGTGAAATAATGATTTTTTCATCAGTACCATTATACAAAGGGCCTGATGGTTTGGAACCAACAAAGGCATAATAACTTACATAAATGTAACTAATGAGTGGGACAAACATGGCTATAGCCATGCTATGGGTTTGATCTGAGATATAGCCCATAAGTGGTGTCCAGATTGCACCTCCAATAATCGCCATAATGATTCCGGAAGCTCCGATCTTTGTATTGGGACCCAAACCTTTTACACCTAAGGCAAAGATCGTAGGGAACATAAGTGACATAAAGAAACTTGAAACAATCAAAGACCAGGCGCCGATCACCCCGGGAGTAAAAACAGCCATTGACATCAGGAGGATGTTAATACAACTATAGAATCCCATTAATATTTTTGGTTCAATCTTTTTCATCATTGCGGTTGAGGCGAATCGACCTACTCCAAATGCAAGTAGAGAGATAGTCAGGTAGATTCCTGCTTCTTTTTCCGATTTGTGCATATAATCCTTCGTATATTGAATGAGGAAACTCCATGTACCTACCTGTGCACCAATATAAAAGAATTGAGCTATAACCCCTTTTAAAAAATGAGGGTATTTGATCAATTCAGCGAATTTCCCTGAATTATTTGTTGAACCTTTTTGTTTCTTGTCACCTTCCGGGAATTTTGCTTTCCAAATTAGTAATGCACAGATAAGAATAACAGAACCAATAAAAAGATAGGGTGGGCCCACACGCATAATCTCGTCATGAAGGTATTGTTTATAGGTACCCAATGATTTCATTTTCTCTATATCAACGGTTGAGAGTTCCGTACCGGAAAAAATAAAAACGGTTCCGATAAGCACTCCTGTCATGGAACCTAGTGGGTTGAAGGATTGTGAAAGGTTTAATCGCTGTTCTGAGGTAGAAGGGTCACCTAAAATGGCAATAAAGGAATTTGACCCTGTTTCCATGAATGCTAGGCCAGCTGCGATTA
Source organism: uncultured Bacteroidia bacterium (assembly GCA_903927965.1). Classification (GTDB taxonomy): domain Bacteria; phylum Bacteroidota; class Bacteroidia; order Bacteroidales; family Prolixibacteraceae; genus JAAFHB01. Next base: position 28,743 of record CAIYPA010000031.1, read on the forward strand.
CAAAAAGTGCGCCAAGAAAAAACCCATATTTTCCGGCCAATGCTGCAGGCCAGAATAGGAAACATCCTGTTGCAAAGAGCAATAAACCCATCACCAAGCCTACTTTGTATCCAAATTTGTCCATAATTAAAGCGGCTGGAATTGCTAGCAGAAAATATCCTAGGTAGAAAGCTGATTGTACCAGTCCAGCTTCAAGCCGATTGAGTTCGAAAGATTTCATGAACTGTGGAATCAGTATATCGTTCAGATTATTTGGTAAAGCCCATAAAAAAAACAAAGCAGTGACCAGTATGAAGGTCAATGTGAAACCAGGTGTGACTAATTTAGCCGATTTGGAAACATTCATTTAGAAAACAATTTTAGTTAAAAAAATATGATTAAAAATATTTTGGAAACAAAAGTCACGAATCCTTTTGTTTTCTGCAAGATGGTGATATTGCATTTCTCCTGCAAAGGTTTGTGCAAAGCATTGCGGATGGAAAAAATGTTTTATAACATGGAAAAAATGCTTAATTTCGGCTTTAATTAAGTCGGCATTTACATCTTATGGTCAAACGACGTATTTCTCTAAAAGACATTGCCAGGGAACTTGGGGTTTCCATCTCTACGGTATCAAGAGGACTCAGGGATCATCCCGATATTAGCGGTGAATTGATCGTAAGGATTAAGGAATTGGCCAGACTTCGGCGATACACTCCGAATCCGATGGCAATGGGATTGCTGAAGCAAAGGACAAGAATGATAGGTGTAATTATACCCGATTTATTGACCCATTTTTTCTCGAGTGTAATTTCTGGTATCGAAGAAGTGGCCAAAGAACATGGTTATTTTGTAATTATTTCATCATCAAATGAATCCTACCAAAAGGAATGTGAGAATATTGAGAATCTGATGAAGGCTAGGGTAGAGGGTTTTATTGTATGTGTATCTCAGGAGACAAGGGATTATTCTCATTTTGAGCAAATTATAGATGCTGAAATGCCACTTGTTTTCTTTGATCGGGTTTGTTTAAAAGATAAAGTACCGACTGTTACTGTTGACAATTTTACAGCATCTCGTTTGATAACTCATCATTTCCATGAAAATGGCGCACGTCGGATTGCTTACATTTCAGGACCTGAACAACTTAGCATCTCTGAAGAAAGAAAAGCTGGTTATTTAAGCGGTCTGCGAGAATGCGGGCTGAAGTTCAGACCAGAATATTTTGAGGAATGTGATTTGAGTCCGTCTTCTGCCACAATGGCAACACAACGTCTTTTGGGGTTAGGGTCTCCACCTGACGCAATTTTTGGGATAAATGATACGGTTGTATTTGCTGTTATGAAAGAGATCCGTAAATCTGGAATTGCAATCCCAGATGATATTTTGCTTGTTGGTTTTACTGATGAATTTCATGCAACAGTTGTTGAACCCACCCTAACTTCTGTCATACACCCCACGCATGAAATGGGCCAGGTTGCCGCGGGGCTTTTTTTTGAACTAGTAGAAAATGTTGGAATACGACCGCGATCAGTTCAATTGGAAACGTCACTTGTTGTCAGGAATTCATCTGTAAAAAAATCTAAGACATAAAAAAAGCCGCTTTTGAATGCGGCTTTTAAACTTTTTTGATCAAACTTATTTAGTTAATATTGATTTCAAGGGTTGTTTCTGCAGTATTGTTCGCACCATCTGTGCATGTTACCTTAAAATTATATTTGCCAGTTGCAACAGGGCTTGAATTTATTAAAGTAGGAATTGTGATGTCGTTAAGAGTAATTGATTGTTGTTTGGCTCCTGTATTGAAGTTCGTTGCAGTTTTTGTATAGCTCCATGCTACTGGGGTAGGCACATTTTTCAAAATAAAACCACCTGTAATCACTTTGCTAATCGTAATATCATAGTTCTTTAGCAATTCGTTGTCACTGAACGATGCCTGAAAAGCGATTGTATTCCCAACGAGAAAAGATTGGCCTGCTGTTGGTGATGTTATCGTAATACCCGGTTTAGTTGTATCTGGAATAACCATCGGAGTGGCGTCTTTCTTTTTGCATCCAAAACACAAAAAAATCATTAAAAGCGTAAAAATCAATAGGTTATTTAAATTTTTCATCCTTTTATCTGGTTAAATATTAATTCTGCCATTAAATCGTACTTATTCTTTAAAATCAAATCATCCTTGTATTCACAACATAAACTTGGAATATTTGTTATTTTCATGTAAAGGTAAAAATACAAATCCAAAAATCAACTATTTTTATATTTAAAACAATTGACTTGAGATAATAAAGGCTGTTTTTTATCTTTTTCCGAAAGTTTTATTTGTTCTGGTCCAAGTAACCAATCAATATTTATTGAAGGATCATCCCAAGCAAGACCCCCATCAGCATTCGGAAAATAATAATTATCACATTTATAGGAGATTACTGCATTTTCGCTTAAAACAATGAATCCATGAGCAAATCCTTTTGGGATATATAATTGGCGATGGTTGTTTTCAGATAGTCGAACGGGTACATGTTCTCCATACGTCGGAGATCCAATTCTAATGTCAACAGCAACGTCTAAAACCTCCCCCTGGAGACACTGAACCAACTTGGCTTGTGTAAAAGGTGGCATCTGAAAATGTAACCCTCTTAAAACTCCGAAACTTGATTTTGACTGGTTATCCTGAATAAATTGAACTTTATTGGCATATTTCGCGAAAATGTCCTGTCTGAAAGATTCGAAAAAATATCCGCGATGATCAATATAAATCTCTGGTTCAAAAATTAATACTTCTGCAATTTTGGTGAATACTACTTTCACTTCTACTTACTCAATTTGTTAAATTTATATCAACGGGTAAATTACTTAAGTTTTCAATAAGATTAAACAAAAATATTCTTTTCAATATTTCCAATTACCCCTGTTTAAGCCAGACTATTCTTCAGCTAACCTTTGTAGGTATTGTCCATATTGGTTTTTTATCATTGGTTGTGCCAGTGCTGAAAGCTGTTCTTTAGAAATCCATCGGTTACGAAAAGCGATCTCTTCCGGACAAGCAACCTTTAATCCCTGACGAGTTTCAATGGTCTCAATGAAGTTAGATGCTTGTATTAAAGAAGTATGCGTTCCAGTATCAAGCCATGCAAAACCTCTTCCCAATGTTAATAATTTCAACTGACCCCGAATCATATATTCTTGATTTACTGCCGTAATTTCTAGTTCACCACGAGGTGATGGTTTTATATCTTTAGCAATTTGAATGACTGAATTTGGGTAGAAATAAAGCCCTACTACCGCATAATTCGACTTGGGAATTTTAGGTTTCTCTTCAAGCGAAAGCACCTTACCGTCTTTATCCATTTCCGCAACCCCATATCGCTCAGGATCTGAAACAACATATCCAAAGATGATAGCTTTTTTTTCCTTTTTGACAATCTCTACCGATTCGCTTAACATTCCAGAGAAACCGTACCCATAGAAAATATTGTCCCCTAATACTAGGCATACATCATCGTACCCTATAAAACTCTCACCAAGAATAAAGGCTTGGGCAAGACCATCGGGCGAAGGTTGTATTTTGTATGTGATACTGATTCCCCAATCCTGTCCGTTTCCCAATAATCTTTCGTATATTCCTATGTCATCTGGTGTTGAGATAAGCAGAATATCCTTTATACCTGCCAGCATTAGTGTTGACAAAGGGTAATACACCATCGGTTTGTCATAAACTGGCAACAATTGTTTGGAAACTCCCTTTGTGATTGGGTATAAACGTGTGCCTGAACCTCCGGCAAGTATAATACCTTTCAAAATGTTGAAATTTAGCTTTGTTAATTGTGGGTAAGTTTTCTGTATTTGACTATGGTTGTTATATAAATAAATAAACCTAACAACGTACCGATAGTGTTCCCAAGAATATCAAAATATTCAAATGACCTTCCAAAGTGCATTCGCAATTGGCACCATTCCATAAATATTCCCCATGTAATAGATAATAAAACAGTTAAGTAATACCACGAATGGTTTTTTTCCGCATATATCATCCAACATACTAACCAGGTAAGTCCAGTGTACATCAAAGTATGGATGATTTTGTCAGCACCTGTGAATAATGGAATTTGAGGAAGGTCGTACGAGGGTAATAACGAAAGCAATGCAATGATACAGAGATAAATCACGCTTAGTAGTACCCTAAGCCATTGTGGAATTGAGAAAAGAATGGAAATCATATAAATAAAATCACAAAGTAAAGGATGTCTAAATTAGGCAATCATTTTTAATCAGCCAAAAACAATTTCAGTGAAATTCTCTATATTTTTTTCCCTGTTAAATTTTTTTTCCAATAATGTGTTCATATTTTTGATTTTTTCGCGAAGGTTATTATCAGTACATTCTGAGATTTCTCTGAACGAATTTGCAATTTCCAAAATGTCTTCTGGTTTCGCGACCCACCCCAAATTATATGTATTTATTAAATTTGCAACCTCCCCGCTTATTATTCCAAATATTGGTTTTTCGGCGTTAAGGTAAGATTGGAATTTGGCTGGGATTGTCAAATTAAATATTGGCTTATTAATGAGGGCAATGATTAGAACATCGGCTTTGTCCAGAAAATAGGGGATTTCACTTGATTTTATTCTGCCCCAAAATTTAACATTGACTATTTTATGTTTCGACACTTTTTCTTTAAGGTTATCAAGATCAGAACCATCACCGATAAAATTAAGCCAAACGTCCTTGTTTTTACTTCTTTTAATATAATCGTCAAAACCAGATATTACATTTTCTAAATTTTGAACTTTCCCAATATTTCCAGCAAATACAAAATTGAACTTTCCTGGAAAGCTAATTATTTCAGAATTCATTAAAAGTTCGGTCTTTTTTTTAGTTAGTGACCATTGAGGTATAAATTTGATATTTTGATCTTTACAATATTTCGAAATTATCGAGACGTAACCTGGACATGAAACTGTAACACTATCACAATTCGAATAAATCCATTTCACGAAATATTCCAGAAACGAACGGGAAAACCAATCTTTTGCTAATCCATAAGCATATACGGTATCAGGCCAAACATCCTGTGTCCAGATAATTGTTTGCTTTTTATACAATTTCTTAATTAATATACCAATTGCTGGAAATGTTAATGGCCCCGTATGGTAAATATAGATCGCATCAAATTTTCGTCCATTCCTTACGGCCCAAATAAAGCCTAGGAACATATTCCACAAATAGTTCAATATCTTTAATAGTTTGAACGTTCTGTACCCAGGGATAAACTGCACCCGAAATACAGGTATCCCATTAATTAATTCATGATGAAAAAGATGGTTCTTATAGCCAGGATATACCTGACCATTGGGATAAGATGGGTTCCTAGTCAATACAGAAACCAGGAAGCCCTGTTTTTTCCATGAAAAAGCTAAATCATTAATTAAAAAATCTTCAGGGTTGAAAACCTCTGTGATTATTAATATTTTTTTTCCATTAGGTATTATCATTTCGACCAAACTACTCTATTTACATAATCAGTATAACTCATTATAATACGTACAACTTTGTCTGATACATTGGGCATCGAATAATCAGCAACAGGTCGAAAAATACGCTGATTTTTTGTATTCTCATTTTCTAACAAGATTAATCCCTGTAGGATACGTTCTTCATTTAATCCAACCATCATTACAGATGCTTCTTCCATTGCTTCTGGTCGTTCGTGGGCGTCACGAATATTTAAAGCAGGGTAATTCATTATTGATGATTCTTCAGAAATTGTTCCGCTATCTGATAAAACAGCCTTTGCATTTTTTTGTAAATGATTGTAATCATGGAATCCCAAAGGTTTCATTAATTGAACTAGAGGGTGAAATTGAACTTTCTTCTCCAAAATTTTATTCCGTGTTCGAGGATGAGTAGATACAATTATTGGTAATTGATATTGAGCAGCTATAATGTTCAACGTTGAAACTAACTTGTTGAAGTTGTTTGAATTAATATTTTCTTCCCTATGTGCCGATACGACAAAGTATTTTCCTTTTTCAATGGATAGATCTCTTAATACCATTGAGGCTTCAATTTGTGGCATATTTGCGCAAAGAACTTCATAAATAGGACTTCCAGTTTTGATGATTCTGTCTGCCGGTAATCCTTCCCTTAAAAGATACTCTCTTGCTATATCACTGTAGGTTAAATTAATATCTGCAATATGGTCAACAATTCTTCGATTGGTTTCTTCCGGAACACGTTGGTCAAAGCATCGGTTACCTGCCTCCATGTGGAAAATCGGAATATGTCTTTTCTTTGCAGGTATAGCACAAAGACAACTATTTGTGTCTCCCAGAACTAAAAAAGCATCAGGTTGTTCTTTTTCTAGAACAGGGTCAATATTAATTATGATCTGTCCAATAGTGGCAGTTGCAGTAGATCCTGCGGCATTCAAAAAATAATTTGGTTTTCTTAAGCCAAGGTCATTAAAGAATACTTCATTAAGCTCATAATCATAGTTTTGACCTGTGTGAACAAGAATATGATCAATACATTTGGCTTCATCCAGTTTCTTGATAACTTCGGAGAGTCTAATAATTTCTGGTCTTGTGCCTACAACTGTTAATACTTTGAGTTTTTTCATTATTGATATTTATATAAATTGGTTTCAGATGATTTAGATCTGCACCTGTTTTCATTTGTCTATTAAAATTGATTCGTATAAATTTATGTAATCAATATGCCGATAATTTTTATTGTATAATTTCTTTGCTAATTCCCTGCAAGCCTGGCTAAAACTTTCTTTTCCTTTTCTTTTAATTATATTGATAGCCTCAATGAGCCCTTGAATATCTCCCTTTTCCACAATAAAACCAGTTTCTGGCAGTATTAATTTTGGACTGGCAGAGGCATTTAAAACAATTACAGGAACTCCGCAAGCAAAAGCTTCTACCGTTGTTAATCCAAATGATTCTTCGAGCGAAGGATTGAAAAACACATCTGCTTCTGAATAAAAAGTGACCAATTGCTGAGTATTTTCTGTCCTTCCCAGGCCTATTATGTTTGATGGAAGAAATAATTTTTGGAAAGGGTTGAGACCAATAAGAATAATGCAGTAAGTTGAATCGAGTTCTTTACTTAGTTTTATGAAATCGTTCAATCCTTTTCGAGGACTCCAATCACTTGCCACCCCTAATATGATAAACCTATCCTGAATATTATATTTTTCCCTTATCGTCTTTTGTTTGACTGGATGAAACAGGTCTATGTCTATTCCATTGTTTATTACATGGGTAGGATATTTGGCTAAATAAGATTCTTTGATAATTTTTTCGAGCCATTCGGATACTGGGACTAGGGTTAGTTTATTCAATGAATTAAATATCTTTTTTTTCAAAACATAATTCTTCGAGCAATTATCGATCCCATAACTTGCAGGATATTCATGCTTTTGAGGACAACTAAAACAAGTTGTTTTCCACTTTTGACAGTGGATAACATCAAAATACACACAATGACCAGTTATAGGCCAGCAATCATGTAATGTCCAGACTACTGGGATATTCCTGCGTACTATATAGTTGAATAGGATATCGATATTTATATAATAGCCATGAAGATTGTGAAGATGAATGATATCTGGCTTTATTTCTTCGATTTGTTTGAGTAATTTATATGTGGCATTGCGGGATCCAAAACCATGCCTATCAAAAATCCGGGTAAACAATCCATGAAATATCACGTCCCAATTTGATCCTATTCTTATCGTTTTTGTGTTTTCTGGTTTACCTTTTCTTCCGTATGCAATATAGCTATTCCAACCGTTTTGAAAAGCTGTTTCGCCTAATTCTTCAATAATCCGACCTGTTGATCCAAAATTAACGACTATATTAATTTGTAGCAAGGTCTTCATAGAACTATTTCTTATGAATTATAATTATTAAATCAGGGAATCCTATTTTATCTAGGTTTCCTAGACTAATAGATATTATGAGTTTAATATAAAGCATAAAATTGAAATGTGGATTTATTGAATTTGAATTTTAGTATTTACCAATAAAGTGTTTTTGAATAAGTGCATTCTTCTCAATTGTAGTAGGATAATTGATCAAAACAGCTCTGTATTTTCCTTTAAATACAAATAAGCTTCCGGCAGCTATTCCAATAATACCAAACTGTTCAATTATATTTCCAATGTCATTTAAAGTTCCGGCACCTCCCAATACTGTAATTGGAATACTTGTAACTTCCCTTATTTTATTAATAAGATCTAAATCATATCCTTTCATGACACCATCCTGATCAATCGAATTTATTACTATCTCACCTGCACCCAATTTCTCCATTTCTACTGCAAATTTAATAGGATCGATTCCTGTTGGTTTTGTGGCGTTGTGGATAAATGCTTCGTATTTAGATCCCAATATTTTTTTCTTAATATCAATTACAACCACAACACTTTGATTTCCAAAGCATTTAGCCATTTCAGAAATGATTGGGGGATTTTCAATTGCTATGGAACTAACTGCTATTTTTTCTACGCCCAGACTGAAAATTCTTTGTGCCTGAGAAATAGTTTTTATACCTCCTCCATAGCAAAATGGCATTCGACATTCTACCGCAAGATTTTCAATCATTTTATAATCGGGTTCTTTTCCAATTCTTGAAGCGTCAATATCAATTACAATAAGTTCATCCACTTCTTTTTCATTAAAGATCTTTACGGCATTGATCGGATCTCCTACGTATTTTGGATCTTTAAATTTAGTTGTTTTTACAAGACCTTTATTGTGGACCAATAGACAGGGTATAATACGAGGATAAAGCATTTTTATAGTTTGGCAAAATTATGTAATAGTTGTATGCCATTTGTATGGCTTTTTTCCGGGTGAAACTGAATGCCATAAATATTATCTTTTTTTACCGCACTGGCATAGGAAATCCCATATTCAGTGGTTGCAATAATGTTTTCTTTATCATGGCATTCAAAGTAATAGGAATGAAGAAAGTAAAATCTCGATTGACTATTAAATCCTGAAAGCAATTGGCTGTGGTTGTTGGGAAGTATGTTGTTCCATCCCATGTGAGGTAAGCGAGTTTTATAAGGGATTTTGGTTGTGTCAAACAGCTTTACTACACCATCGATCCATCCAAGTCCTTCCAGATTTCCCTCGTCACTTGATTTTGCCAACATTTGCATACCTACGCAGATACCCATAATTGGTATTTTATTTGTTAAAACTTGTTTTTCAAGTTCTTCGCGCATGCCCGACGCATTCAATTGTGACATTGCAAAGTCAAACGCACCAACTCCTGGTAAAATAATCTTTGATGCATCTTTTATGTCTTCTGCACAATTGGCAATCTTTGTTTTTATGTTTAATCGTTCATAAACGTTTACAAAAGCGCGGATGTTACCTAAGCCGTAATTTATTATCGTGATCATTTTTTACGTTTCTTAACTTTTTCAACACCTAAAAGATGCAATACTTTTGCGCCAAAGCGGAATATATTTTGTTGGTTTTTATAATCCCAGTAATATTTCTTGGGCATTGTAAAATAGAGGCGCAATTCGTCCGGACTAATCCCGAGTTTCGTTGCAATATAATTAAACTCATCATCAATAGTAGCTGGATCATAAGCTGGATGCATTAACTTTTGCAGTGCGTTTTCTCGGGTCATTTGTCCAGTTAGGATGAGGCTTGAGTATTGTACTTTTCGTGTGTCATATCCAAATCGCTCTGGCAACCAATATCCTTCATAAAACTTGGTAAACCGTGATTCAAAGTGTTTTTGTGGATACGGTTTCCAGTTGTACTCTTTTTCCAAAAGTCTTAATGCTTCTTCTTTTATGAATGGCATATAGTTAAGTGGCTTCACAACGTGGACACCTTTAATATATTTCAGGTATATTTTATGCCTGAATATGGAGCTAAATGGGTAAGTCTCCATTTTGGCCGCTCCATATTGGTGGATAATGTCCCTATTGTGAACCATATCTGTTCCATAATAGAACCATTCCATCGGATACTGGACACATTCTGTTGAGAAATTTCCTCCATTAAGAATATACTTGATTTTATATTTTTCAGCAAATTGGTATAAAGTGGCTACAAAGGCATGATCTTGAGGTATATCCAAATGTGGCACACCAGATTTAAAGAAAGCGAGTTGAAAGTCTTTCATTTCCTCCCAATTAATCACCTCTGTGTACAAGTCAAGTCCAAGCTTATCGATCATTACATTAATGTTATGTACAGCAAGTTCTGAATTCCATCCACCATCAACATGAAAAACCAATGGGCGCAAACCGAATTCCTTAACAGCCAAATGCAGCATATATGAACTATCTACTCCACCACTAATTCCAAGTAGGCAGTCAAAATCCTTTCCTTGACCTGATTTTTTAATTTTCCTTACAATTTCTTCTAAATGTATTTTTCCATTTAAATCTGTATTCCAATTTGGTTTTACATTATTTTGAAAATCATGGCAATGGTCACAAATCCCATTTTCATCAAATGTAATGTTTGGATCGGTTGTGTCCATAACACATTTAGTACATATTTGATATTGCATATTAAAGTTTATTATCAATGACAATTTGTAATTTCATGAATTTTGATTAGGTAGTTAAAGGTTTCTCTTGCACATCTGGACCAGCTGTATTGATAGGATAATTCTTTTGCTTTTTTAGCAATATTTAATCTAATAGACTCATTATCAATAATCGATTCAATCGCATCAGCTATTGAATCAGGTTTTTCAGGATTGAAATAAATTCCACCATCCTTTAATATTTCAGGCATTGGTCCTCTGTCAGAACAAGCTATTGGCAAACCTGCAGCCATACCTTCCAATAGAGTATTGGGCATGTTCTCGCAACTTGAAGCAAAAATAAAAATATCGGATTTTTTCAACAAAACTGGTATATCACCATGTTTGATATATTCCATTTGAGTCGCAATTTTCTTATTAGAATCCTTAGACTGAATTTCTTTCTCAAATAGCTTTTGTGCCAATCCAATTCCACCACCAACAAATAATATAGTTAGATTATAACCCTTCAGTTTTAGGCAATTTATTGCTCTTAAAACGTTCCACTGATGCTTATATAAATCTACATTTGATATATAAATGCAACGAACTGGTTCGTTATCGGCTTTATCCCATTTACCAGAATTGGTTTCTATTCTAAATACCTTACTTATGCCATGTGGAATAATTGCGAAATTAACAAGTGACCCACAATAGCCTTGGATAACTTTTGCTGCATATTTGGTAAGAAATATGGCCCCCTCTGATTTTGTAAGGGAATAATTCTGGACATATCTAAGTAAAAATAATCTTAATCGCACAAAACCGAAACCAAACCGGTTAATCTCCCCTTTTTCGTATGAAAGCATGTCTCTGCTCATAGTAACTGAAGGATGGAAGCGGCTGATCGTCCCTGCATCAGTGTTCAAAAGGATATCAATATGAAGTTTTTTGGCTTCCGTTGCAAGGTGTTTGAATTGCCAAAAAAGTTGATGAAAAAGCGATTTTTCTAAATCTGTTACGGAGTGTTTGATCAGCCAAATATGATCGGGTAATTTATCCAATAATACTTTATAGGACCAAATATGAACTTCATTTATTTCGGGAGGAAGGATTTCTATTTCGGTTAAAATACCGATAATATGAGCCATTGCCCCTCCTGATCTGTTTCTTGAAGCGTCAATTCCAATTTTCATGTAGGTTTTATTGTTTGAATACTCTATTTGTTAATTTAAACAAGGTTCTGAAAATAGTTTAAAATCAGATCAGAATAAATTCTAATGTCGAAATTACAAATTGAACTTTCTTTTGCTTTGGTTTTCATATGTTTGATCTCATCCTTTGTTAAGGTAAGTAATTCAGTGAAACATCTATTTAGAGATGTTATAGAATTATCGGGTAATAAATAACCGTTTTCTCTATTAACTATGAATTTTGGTATATCCGAAGTAGAATTAGAAATAACAGGTATACCACATGTAAGACTTTCTACTAATTTTGTTGGAAATCCAGCGTTTGCATAGCGTTTGTTATCCCTAAGAATAATCGAAAAATCACTTTGTCTATATAATTCTGGAACATTTTCGTGGTTAACACACCCATGACAGTTTATATAGGAAGGGATTTCCGTATTACCACTATAAAAGTTTTTTTTGACAAAATTGATGTCAATCCCTACTAGACTAAAAATAATTTTTTCTGAGCCCTTATTTATAGAGTCAATCGTTGTGAAAATGTTACTCAACAAGTCTTTTTTTCCCGGAATACCAACATATATTAATTTTACCTTTCCAGAGGCTACAATAGTATGATCCAATGAGTTAGTAGCCCACATAGTATCGTGTACATTTATTAAAGGAGGTACTATTATAGTGTTACACCCTTTTAGCCTCAATGTATTTTGTAAAAATGAACTAATTACGATTACATTTTTTATTAATGGGTATATTATTCTTATTCGTAAATTGTTATCAAAATTCGGGATTCCAAACTTCCCTCCTGGCAAATGACTTCCCTCATACCACTCGGTACAATCACATGCAAATTTTATTTTATTTTTCTTACAGTATCTATATAATCTGTAAATAAAATAGCTATTAGAATTATAAATAACAATAGCTGTAATGTTATTAACTTTGCAATAGTTCTTTATCCAACGAATTGTTTTAGTTCCACGGCGCAAAAAATTGTATATTTTTTGAAAAAGCGAACTTGAATACAAATCTAGCTCAGATTGGGAATAATAATCAAAACCATCAAATTTGTAAATTCCGTCGTCTTTTAAATCTTCTTTTCTGGATGAATTTTCCCATCCACAGAATACAGTGTTTATGTTATTATATCTTAATGCTCTTGCAATACCAAGCACACGTTGGGCAGCTGCGTCTTTATTGGGAAAACGAAAAGCACCTGTTATTATGATATTTGAATCACTCATACAATTTTAGTTAAAGGCTAACTCGAGCTTTTTTTTAATACTAGAATATGAATGATTAAGTTTGAATAGAGTTAAAGCATTCATTCTGATTCTTGAAATATTATTATTGACAAATACTTCCTTTAATAAGGTTTTGATAAGTAGATTTGGTTCTTCAACAGATATAGCTACACCTGCATCATTTCGCTTAATGTAGTTAATGGATTCAATTTCCTCAGGCCCAAATGCTAGGATTATTTTCCCTTCTTTTAAGTAAAGTGGAATTTTAGTTGATATTGAAAGTTTTGTATATTTTCTTGTATAATTATCAAATGATTCACAATGAATTAGCACATCAGCCTCACTTAATATCTCGTTTATTTTAACCGAAGGGACATGGCCCCTAAAGGCAATAAAATTAAATTTAAAGAAATAATTTTCAAAAATGTCTTTATCATTTTCCGGGCAATAAATATCAATACTTAATCGATGTTCCTGTCCAATAACGTGAAATGCTTCACAAAGCATAAGAAGTGATTTCCATCGATTTAGATGAAGTCCACCCGTGTATAGGAACTTTTTCGTTGTATGCTTGTCATTTAAGATCAATTCTTTAATTTGTTCATCTGGAATACTGTTCATCACGAAAAAGAAGGGAATTTTAAACTCTTTTTTGTATTGCAATGTCATACTCTCCGAGATCGCCAAACCATTGACTACATTTTTAAATAAGATATAAAGCTGGTTTTTAAGTCTTAGCTTATGAAAAATAAATCTTTTATCTGAAAAAATAACAGATTTCCAATCATCCATAAAATGCGGAACGACCTTACAATTTAGAATTTTTTGTGCTTGTAAAACCAGTGAAATAACCTTTAGGCTTCCCAAACATGAATATATTATCTGAGCTTCCGATTCAATTATGTATTGCTTGATTTTTGTCGAAAATCTGGCTTTTCGCAAGTCATCCCAATTCCTTAATTCTTTTTTTGCGAATTCGATTATTCTATTTTGGGTGACTCGCCTTGCTTTAGATTCTAAAGGTATACTTTTGGATGTTTTTGATTCAACAGTATCCTTATAATATGAAAAAACATTGTCAAGGTATTCTAGGTCAGGGTACAGTTTTGAGATGTGTATAAATCTAAGATCTGTTTTTGGTATAATATTAAAAATATTTTTAAGTGTTATGCCTGTAGCTGTACGATCTTGAAAAGGTTCTCCATTTATGATCAAAATTTTCTTCATTTTTTAATTCTAAATTTGAAATTTATCTGCCAAAATATTAATGCCACAAAAAATGTTACAAATGTTGGCCCCGTTTGAAAGATTTGATTATTTGCACTAAAGTAAAACAGCAGAATACATAATAGAGAAAAAATTGTAATTGCCCATGGATCGGAAAATTTTATCATAGAAATCCATGATTTTGCCAATAATCGTCCAATTAGGAAGATTATAATGTATGTTCCTAAAAATGTTACATCTGAAGCAAACCAAGGATAAATTGAAGACCACACTATATCTGCATCCCAAAAGGTTTTATTACTTACTCGTCTGGGGTACGTATTTTTCTGAAAATCTTTTTCCAATACTAAATCTCCAATTAACCATGATAGAAATCTTGAAAAGCCTAATCCATAAGTGGGTACAAAATCTTCTTTTAATGCCAGAGAACAACCATAGTAACCTTGTGAAATATAACTTGTTAATGCAATTATGGCACCTTGTATGTTTGGATCTAAACCGCTTTCCATAAATTTATCGGAAACTTTAGCGTTATCTGCACGGCTGTTGACTGCAATTTTTTCTAAATAATTCTCGCTACCAAGTCTTTGTTCTATATTGTTTGCAAAATAAATAGATAGAATTACAAATATTGTAAGGAGAACAGTTACAAATTTCAATGATTTTAAATTTATCAAATCCTTTAAATTGTGTAAATTTGCCAAGTACGGTAATAGTACTAAGCCTATTAAAATAAAGAGAATGTCGAAAAGTCCCTTATTTGTACCACTCGCAACGTATGGAAGTACTGTTCCCATAAAAATACCGATTATTCCCGCTATTTTTATCTTTTTTGATAAGGATTTCCAATAATATGTCATCCATGGTATTAGAGGCCAGGTAATAGGTGATATAATGATGTTGATATAATCAGTTATATTGTAAGGGAGATTCGCATCACGAGATAGATCGTAAACAAGTCCAGGGTTTGTAAACCCTAAAAAAACGAACGAATAATTACCTCCGCTTCTAATATATATTAGAGGTATCGAAATAGCGACATTCATCAGAATACTAATCTCAATAAATCTTTTGGGAATTTCGCTCTCCTTTTTTAATTTATAGTTGATTAATCCGCTTTTATATCCTGTAAAAAGGAATAATTGAGCTCCTATTAAATAGAGATACAGGATCATCGGATTTTCGATTCCCCAATCCCATGGTCCAAATATAAATAGCAAAACTGTAAAGGTAAGATATATTTCAAAAAATATTATCGGAGTATATTTCCCTTTCAGATTTTTTTGATCTAAATATTCCATATACCGCTTGCATTTTGACTCATTATTCTTTTAAATTGTAATGGTTCCCATATAATATTTGTGAGGTTCCATAGGATCATTGCTCCAAGTATGCCGTAAATTCCATAAAATTTGCCAAGAATGATCGCGAGTGGTACGTGTAAAATGGCTTGTATTGCAGTTATATAGAATTGAAGTTTAATTTTTCCGACTCCATTAATGAAAAATCTGAACATAGAAGTCCTGGTGATACTTGCAAAATATAAGAACAACATGAACAATAACATAAAATCAGGTTTAATCAATTTTCCAAGCCATAAGTCAAATACAATAGGTGAAACTACTATCATAAAAATGCCTGATATTACCATGATCCACCAACATATTTTTAATCTTTCAATCCACTTGAATATCCAATCAAAGTCTTTCTTGGCGAATGCATCTGTGGATGCCGACCATAATGGATTTAATATTGTAATAAAAAATATATATAGAATACTTAAATATTTATAGGAGATATTGAACTCTGTTACTTCTGCAAGACCACAAATATGAGCTATTATAAAATTATTCGTTTGAAACAGTATAAGTCCGGTAATTTGAATTAGAAAATATCTAATGCCAAGAGTGGCAATTGATTGTATTGAACTTCTATTAAATTTACTAATCCTAGGGGCTATATGCCTATAACGAGTTCTAAAAAGTAGAAAATAGGCTACTATAAATGGAAATAATTGTGTTAAAGACAAACATATACCAAAGGAAAGCAGAGTATTAAAGTTATATTTCCCTAGTATGTAAACTCCCAAAAGAGAAAGTAAGTTGCTAGATGAATTTATTATTGCAGCAAGTGAGGGATCCTGATCGGCGGTTAATAAAATGGGTATAATATTAAAAACAAATCGTAAACAAAATGTGAAAAAAACAACACTTATTAATATATTTAAATCTTTCCTGATATAACTTGGTGCAGCCAGAATTACTGTCCAATCGACAAATATGTTAGTAATGAGATATAATAAGAAGATAATAGTACTTATTATTACTAAAACATAAAAAGTGGTGCTAACATAATTATTAAGATCAGTATAATTCCCTAGGGCCTTCGCTTCAGCATATTTATTTCTTAACCCATTTCCCAAACCAATATCAAAAAATGAAAACCATGCAATGAGTGTTGTTAATGTAATCCATATTCCATATTCATTAACGCCTATGTATTTTAAAACTACAGGAACTAAAAGCATACTGGACGCTAAACTAATAATTTGGCAAAAAATTAATACTATGCTATTTTTTTTATATTTTATACTCCGTTCATCATCACTTTTTATGAACTTAATTTTTTTTAAAAACTTCATTATGTTTTTTTAAAAGTTTTGGCGTTATTTCATCTATGGCAAAAGATAGTTTTTTAATGAAATATTTATTTTTATTTCCGATTAGATCGTTGTTTTTTTATTCTTTTATACTGGGAAAATGTCAATTAAGAAGGATTTTAGAAAAAAATCTTTCACCTAAATTTTATATGACTGAATTTATGCTTCTTTCCACGTATTCTTGATTGAATTTAGATGCTTTTTACCCATAACCACTCCTGAACCGATTATTCCCCCCAAAAGAAGCCAAATAATTGTAATTTTAATACGTTTGGGTTTTGTCTTCTTTGTTGGAACTGAAATTGGTTCAATAATTGTAAATACTGGTGTATCCTGTTTTACCTGTATCTTTGCCTGTTCAAGTTGTTTTCCTAACTCTGAATAGATGTTATAGATCAAATTGTATTGACTATTCAAACGCTCTTCTTCCGTTTTAGCCGTTGCTAATGACACGTTTTTATTTTTATCTCGAAATGATGCAAGTTTTTGCTGGGCATCGTCAAATTTCTGTTTTGTCTCATCGTACCTTTGTTGAATAAATTCAAGGTTGGACTTAGCTTTTTTAATTTTTATTTCGGTGATATATTTTTGAAGAAGTTCCTGGGCATGTTGGCCCAATTGGGCTGCAGGCCGGGCTTCAGGCATTCTGGCTGAAAGAGTTAAATAACCTTGTTTTAAATTAACTTCTAAGGTGATTAATTCTTCAAGTGCAAGTAGTACTTTTTTTTGTTTTTCATTCAATTCAATTATTTTTTGGGGTTTGTTGCTAACTGGTAGATCAATCTCTTTCCCTTTAATAGCGGTTAGGATTAAACCAGGAAGACCAAAAGTATATTTAATGATCAGGTTGGGTTTGTGGACTTCAGCATAGTAATCATAGAATGTCGTTGTAGTTTTAATATCTTCGAATTCTAAGAGGGTATTCATAAGTTCCAATTTAAAAGGAAGACTTGAAACGATCTGTGGATAGACAATAGGCGACAAATCGTTTCCTGTTGCTGAAGTGAGATTAATCCCAGCCATTGCGGCCAATCCACCTAATCCACTTAAGCCTCCAAGTTTGGATGTGGCATCATTACCTGAGGGAACCAATATAGTGGTGGCTACAAATTCTTTTGATGAAAAGATTGCTATGATTATCCCGAATATTCCAAAGATTAGGGTCGTCAAAAATATGGTTTTCCTGCCTTTCCATAAGGTTTTTGTTAGCACTATAATATCAATTTCATCATCTGGCGTTTGAAGTGTAGTGTTTATTATACCTGTTGTCATATAAAGTAATAAATTAATTGGAATAACAAATCATAACTTGGATCATCATATATTTATGGATTTTTGGTTTCTCAACCTACTTGCAATTTGAATGCTTTTCCGAGCATCTTCAATCCCAAATCCACCTCCTGTCATGATATCCTGATAACTAGATGTATGTAGGTCTGTAAATCCTTCAGAAAACTCCATTTCCTGTCCTTCGATTATTATTTTCCTGAAAGTACGTTTTTTGGCTTCAATTGCCTCTTGAGGAAGATCATTTTCATCTACACTTAAAGTCCAGTTGACATTTGCTTTTTCAAAATGGAGTTTTCCACTTGCTTTATCTGGTTGGTTGACATAGATTTCCACACCTTTAAAATCCCCAAATATCCATCCTAACATATCAAAAAAGTGAATTCCGATGTTTGTTGAAATGCCTCCTGATTTATGAATATCACCTTTCCATGAAATGAAATACCATTTGCCCCTACAAGCAATATAAACAAGATCCACATCGTAAACTTTATCTTTTGGCCCTTCTTCAATGTTCTTTTTTAGTTGCTGAATAGTTGGATGAAGCCTTAACTGAAGAATCGTATATATTTTTTTGCCAGTTTCAATTTCAATTTCTTGAAGTGCATCAAGATTCCATGGGTTCAATACCAGTGGTTTCTCGCAAATTGCATTTGCACCATTTCTAAGTGCCATGCGAATATGGGCGTCATGGAGGTAGTTCGGTGAACAGATGCTAACATAGTCAACTTTTAACTCAAAATTTCTGCGTAATTTATCGAGATGTCTGTCGAAACGTTCTGGTTCTGTAAAAAAATCTGCTTGAGGGAAAAAACTGTCAAGAATACCTATTCCATCATATGGATCAAGAGCGCAAACAAGTTCATTTCCCGTTTCTTTAATTGCTTTTAAATGTCTTGGAGCAATATAACCTGCAGCACCGATTAGAGCAAATCTTTTCATGTATTCTTAAATTTATTATAAGGGTTCGGAATTCTATTTTATTGATTCCTTTTGTCCTTAAACAATTTACTATTTACTAATTAATTGTTATATTATGCTAATGGGTTTTTTCTTATTTGACATCAAAAAGAAGAAAATCGATTGAATTGTAGGTGGATCTTCATTTAATCATAAGGAAATCTGAATTTAAGTTATTTATGAATTAACTAATTTTTTGTTTTATTGATTTTCAAAGTTTCAATAAAGTCGCAATTGCGATTGCAACAGTACTCATAGTTGAAGCCATTGAAATCCATTTCAAAACGCTATCAGTCTCTTTCTTTTCGGGTCTTCTTGGGACAATAATCTCGGCACCTGGCGTTAATTTGGGACTGCTTCGAAAAATAAAGCCCCTATTTGTTGCTGTATTTCCGTTAGGGTAAACTACATAAGTTTTGGATTTTATTGCCAAATAACTGTACCCACCTGCACTGTTGATATAATTTCTAAGTGTAAGGTTTTTCTGGAAAGTCAATGCAAGAGGGTTCATTACACTGCCCGAAACCTTTACAGTTTGTAGCTCCTGAGGGATGTTGATCTCATCGCCAGGTTGGAGCAACAAGTCAATATTCGAGCCTGGAGTTTCGAGGATTTTATTTAATTCGATTCCGACTGGGTAGGATTTGGCCATGGTTAGCAAAGAATCTTTTAAAGTCGTGTCCATTTTCATGAGTTGTTTTTTCTTTTCGATTTCGGCTGTTGAAAGTTTATATGTCCTTGTAAGCGTTGCCCCGTTTACATAAGCACCAGGAATCACCCCTCCAGCTCTTTTGATGGCATCTGAAATCCTTTCATTCTTGTCCGAAATTGCATAAATTCCGGCATACGCAACCTCACCGGAAATCTTAAAAGTTCCCGTTTCACGGTAACCTGGTGCCCTTCTCACATAGACAGCATCGAAAGGTTGAAGTTTAAAGGCAGCATCGGCTCCCGAAAGTTGAAGATCACGGGAAATTGAAAACTGAAATATATCGTTCATCTTTTCAGTTACTTTAGCAGCTTGATCGTAGCTTAGCCTCCTGGTCACTTCAATTACAGATAAATCAGCTCCTTCTTTGAACCCACCTGCTTTAAATATCAGATCTCCAAGGGTCATATTCTCAAGAAATGGAAAACTTGCTGGTCTGAGTATTTCCCCGGAGATTTCGATCGACCTTGTTTCCCTCATTTCAAAAATTGTATTGATCTGCACTCTATCTTCTTTTCGCAAGGGAATATCGTTTTTACCCTGCAGTACCTCTTTAATGTCAAAAGAAACATTTTCAGGCGTTTTATCATTTTTTAACCTACTGATTAATCCACGATTCATAAAAGCATCTTCTTTCAAACCGTCAGCTTTTTTTATCAAGTCGGAAAGCATCATTCCAGGAGTTAGTTCGAAATTGCCAGGATGGAATACTGCACCAGAAATAACCACCCTGTTGCTGAAACGGTTCAGGATAGAATCGGCTTTGATATAGTCACCATTTTGTAAATTAAACTTGGAAAAGTCTTCATTAGGTACTGTTCTCACTTCCTTTTCCTTTCGGTTGTTTCGCAGGACAGTCATGCTATTGGTATAGGCCTTATCTCCAAAACCACCTGCGAAGCGGATCAGGTCACTTATTGTTTCGGTGTTTTTAATTTCAAACAATCCTTTCCGTTTGACTTCACCATCCATCTCAACCCTCGCTGAATATGCAGGCACAAACAGTATATCCTGTTCCCTTAATTGGACATTGGCATCCGGATCTGCGTTGATCAGAAAAGCATAAACATCAATAATTTTGAAGGTTTGCCCATCCCGGATTAATTTTATATCACGAAAGGATCCATTTTCGTTGGGTCCACCAGACAGATAAAGTGCATTAAAAGCAGAAGATGTTGAAGGCAGTGTATAGGTACCTGGAGTATTGATCTCACCAATTACATTGATTTTTATAGAACGGATTTCACCTAAGCTTACCTCAGCCCATGTATTTGGGAATTGACCAGCCATGCCGCTGTAAATTGACATCAACCTGTTTTTGATAAGTGCCTGACCTTTTTCAAACGAATTGCCAGATAAAAAGACAGGGCCAATATCTGGAATGATGATTGACCCGTTTTTATTGATTGAAAGCTGATACCGGGTTTGAGATGCCCCCCATACACTGATGGAAATCTGATCTCCTATTCCCAAAATATAATTTTGAGGTATCGGAATATTGACTGATGGCTCAAAAGAAAGGTTTTCAGAGTTAAATAGCTGAAAACCAAATATTTTTTTTGCTTTTTCTGAAATTGTTACTTTAGGTTTGGACGGGGTGGTTGCTTTTTGTGTTTGGTTGCTTGAACGGTTTGATATTTTTGTCGATGTTAGAGAATCAGTTGGGCTCAAAGGTTGTTGCTGTAGTCTAGCTAAAAGTTGGTCGATCTGTAATTGTGTAGCCCCCTGCGCCTTTGCCAAAGTAATAGCCTGTTCCTGTGATAATCCACGAGAAGTAATTTCTTGCATGATCTTTTGAATCTGAGCATCGCTAAGCGAGTTCACATCAACATTAGCAGGATTTGTTGTAACTTGTCCTTTAACATTCTCCTGCAAAATCAATGAAATAAAGACGAGGAATAATAAAAATAATTTGAAATTCATATTTAAGGTATTTTAAAACTTTTTATTGTAAATATTCAAATATTGGTTGTATTGTAATTCTGGAGAGTAGGAAGTGTGGAATTTTTGATTCATTTTATTAGCCATTGTAAGATTTGATGTAGCATCGATGATGGCCTGAATTATGCTATTTGGATTTTCTAAAGCGAAAAATGAAACTTCATTTGGTGAAAAAAGTTCCATAAAAACCGGCAGATTGGATGCAACTGTTGGAACATTATAAATGGCAGCCTCAAGAAGCACTAATCCAAAACCCTCGCTAAGGCTTGGCATAGCATAAAGGTCGTAATGAGCCATATATCTATAGGCATTTGGTTTATAGCCGACAAAAAGGCATCGGTTTTCAACTTTCAAGTTTTTGGACAACTTTTGCAGTGATTTCCTTGATTTCCCCTCACCAACAATCACTAATTTATAATCCATTAGAGATGGCAATGCCCTGATCAATATGTCAATTCCTTTCCTTGCAGTCAACATCGAATTAACTCCAATCAAAAAAGACGTTCCTTTAAAGGCAACAATGACTTTAAGATCTTCTTCGGAAAGTTTCTGTGTAATGTCAAGATTTCTTGTATTATAGGCATAAACTAATTTATTCTGGGAAAACCATTTGGAATAATAATTCGTGGCATCTTTACTTAAAGCGATCAGAATATCATGTCTGCTAATCCATTTCAACCATAATCTGCCGAAAACCGCTGCTATTGAACGAGAGTATTCATATTTCAGGTCAATAAAGATGTTGTTGTGTAATGTACTTACAAATAATATTTTAGGATTTTCTTTTGGTCTGTATTTGAAAATATATCTGTCAGGTCTAATTCCATGACTATGCACAACATCAAATTTTGAAAAATCAATTTTTTCATATTTGGAAATTCTTTTTATTGGACAGTTAAAGGATAATTCGATTTTGTCATCAAAATAAAAGACCGTACAGTTGTGACCATGACCGATAAAACTTGCAACCAATTCCATTACCACAATTATGGGTCCTTTATTGGCTAATGAAGGAACAATATGGGCAATATGCATTTGGAACTATAAGGTTTTTATTCTGAATCTGTTGTAAAGGTAGTGCCCTTGCACCCAAGAAGAAGTAAGCAAGGATAGAAATATGTATATTGCCATTCGTATTTTGGACTGTTTATTAACTAAAGCTAAGTTCAGAAATGAAGCAGACTTTCGATAACAATAGGCATTAAAATTCGTGCATTTAACAGCTTTGCGATAGTTTTCAGAGGAGAAAGTATCGATTTGGGATCCATTTTTAATTCTTTCGTAATACAGTTTCCATGCATAAGATGCAGATAATCTTTGCTTTATTCCTTGTGACGATACTGTATTCCCATTTCTAATCCTAACTTTATATAAACATTCATTCACGTTTGTAAAGCGTAAACCTGATGATAACATTCGGAGCAGAAAATCATAATCTTCAACTGTTGGCATTCTATATCCATCAAGAGTGGTATAAACTTCTTTTCGTGCCAGCCAACAATGAAGAACTGTTGACATTTTATATTTTAGTCCTTTGTAAACTTTGTCTTCAGTTGTTGGCCACTTGGGATAATTGATGCAAATACCAGCCTCATCGATTGTTTCCGTTTGACTGCCCACTAATCCTATTTGTGGATTTGAAGCTAAAAAGACGTATAATATTTCGATGCGATTAGTGTACGAAATATCGTCTCCATCCATTCTTGCAATGAACTGTCCCTTGGCTTGTGTTAAGGCAAAATTCAGTGTACCGACAATTCCCAAATTTTCCTCATTCCTGTAAAGCTTAATCCTTTTATCATGTAGGGCAAATTCCACCAATATTTTGTAGGTTGAATCGGTAGAAAAATCATCCACAACAATAATATCTAGATTTCTGTAGGATTGGTTGCAAATACTTTCAATGGCAACTTTAATGAATTTTTCAACATTATACGTTGGGATTAATACTGAGATCAGTGGAAGTTCAACCATTTTCTAATAATAGAAAAAAATATAATCAGGAATGAATCTTAAAAGTATTATATGGTAAGCATTCGGTAAAGTCCGTCTTGTTTTTTCGAAAAATCGGGATTTCTTTCAAAGTTTCTCCTAAATGTTCGGAGAACTTTGAAAGACTTATTGGATGTTTTTGTGGCAATCTTAGTTTTGTAGTTTAAAATTGTGCGGGAGCAGTTCAGCCAGGTCCTTGCTGTAGTCGTTGTCGTAATTATGGACATTGTTCAGGAAGAAGACGAGCCAGTCGCGGAAGTTCACACCGCTTACCTTGCAACATCCCAGCATGGAATACATAATGGCTGCATTTTCGGCCGCTTCGTGATTGCCACAGAACAACCAGTTCTTCCGACCCAGTGCGATGGGCCTAACCGCATTTTCCGCAAGATTGTTGTCCATCTTCAACCGGCCATCCAGATGGTACCGGGTCAACTTGTGGTAAATCCCATAAGTGTACCTGATGGCTTGACCGATACGCCCCTTGGGCAGAACTTTGGGATATTCGTTTGCCATCCATTTTTCAAATGCGACCATAATGGGATACGACAGTCGGGAACGTAAGCCGGCACGCTCTTCAAAGGAGAGGTTTTCCAGGTCGGCGCGCCTTTCCACGTCATAGAGCAGGCCTATTTGCTCCAGGGCATACGTTGCCCTGGATTTGTCCTCCTTCAAAGCCTCCTCAAACCGTCGTCGGCTATGGGCCCAGCAGCCAATGGGGAGAACGCCCTTCTTATTTTCGTACATATCATATACGGCATAACCGTCCGTCTGGATCACCCCCTGATAATCCTTAAATAATTGAAGTGC
>CAIYPA010000032.1 GCA_903927965.1 uncultured Bacteroidia bacterium
ATATTCGATTGTTCCTTTGTTCGTAAACTTGATTGCATTTTTAAATAGATTGATCATTATCTGGTTTACTTTGCTCCGATCAGTTGTTAAATACAACGAAAGAAGTTGTGCATCAGGTTTATAAATCAAATTTATATGTTCAGACTTTCCGGATGTCTGGAAAATCTGATCGAATATAGATTTATTCTCCATAAATTGATCCATTAACCTGAAAGTCTGCAACCTCAATTTGATATTGGAATGTTCGGCAAGGGCCAGATCAAATACATCCTCCACAATTGAAAGCAACTCTTTTCCACTAAAGTTGATATTTGTGGCAAATGAAACATTGTCGTCGGGCATGGCACCCGAAATGATCAACTCGCTAAAACCAAGAATATGGTTAAGCGGTGTCCGCAATTCATGGTTCATCGTTGCAAGAAATGCAGACTTTAAGTGGTCGCTCTCCTCTGCATTATGTTTTGCCACAACAAGTTCATCCCTGTTCTTTTTTTGAATGTAGGCAGCACCAAATGTATTTGCAGCAGCACTTAAAAGCCTTTCTTCGGTCGATGTCCAGATCCTTTTTTTCAAGCAATCATCGAACCCGACAAATCCCCAGAATTTATTGCCAATAATAACCGGGGCAACAAGAATGGATAAAATTCCCTGGCTTTCAAGCACCAACTTTTCGCCTTTTGGAAAATCGCTGATATTGCCAACAATAACTTTCCCTTGATTAAGTACTTCATACCAACGTTGAAATGCCGTTTCATATGGAAGATTCTGCAATTCAGGATTGTCAATTTCTTGTGTGACCGAACCATTAGTCCATTCATAACATTGGCTCATCAAAGGTAATTTATATGCCGGATCCAAATGGTTTTGGAAAATATATACCCGGTTTACGAGGGTCGCTTTTCCAACTATCTCAAGGGCTCCCTTGATGCTTTCATCAAGGTTTTCACCCTGGACAAGCAATGCTGTTGCCTGGGCAACTGCATCAAGTAACCTGTCCCTTACTAAAATATCGGCTTCCGTTTTTTTCTGAAGGGTTATGTCATGGGCACTTCCCACAACACCGATCAATTTCCAGTTTTCATCATAGATTGGTGCTTTTCGTACATCAAGATAAAGAAAACGTCCATTTACATTTCCAAACTCCTCAAAACGTTGTGGTTTGCCCGAATTAAAGATGATTTGGTCCGAATCTTCATTGTGGTCCCCGAAATTATACCAATCGGGATTCCATGGATGTTTCTGACGTTCCCTTTCTGCAAAGTAGTGAAGCGTTTTTCCAATGGGCTCGTCGGTATCGACAGAAAATAACAAGTTCTCAGCGACAGCTTTATTGATGAAGATATATTTTTTATCGAGGTCTTTTGCCCAAAACATATCTGTCATGTTATCGGACATCAACCTGAACCGGTCCGACAAATGACGGTACCGCTCCTTGCTTTCCTGGATTTCCCTTTGGTGATCTATCAATCCGCTAATGTCCCGGATTAAAATAAGACGGCTGTCATACTGGTTCTTGATCTCCTTTTTACTGACATTATATACCTTTATTGAATCACTTCCAATGATTTCTATATTCTGGTCAGAGGAGGAATCCAATGCTGCCAATAGAAGTTGAGTTACTGAAGCACCTGCTGATTCGATAGGGTAGCCAATTATATTACGGTCCCTGATCCCAAGAATAGAGACAGCGGCTGAATTAATGTCCTGAATTCTGTCCTGACTATCCAGTACAAGAATACCATCGGTCAAAGTCTCAACAAGTGTTTGGCGTGCAACAGGTATCAGGTCAAGAAAATTAATGTATAAAATAGCATAAGTAAATAAGAGGCCGCTCGTGATCGTACTGATCGGCACCAAATCGAGGCCGGGTACAGGATTTATGCCAGTCAGATAGATTACACTGGCTGTCCATGGAATGAGACTTGCGGCCAGGACAATCCAACCCTGCGAACTGAAGGTCCTCGTTTGTACGAGGATAAACCTAATCAGATAAACAGTCGAAACAAAAGAAAGTGTGTTGTTGTATCCAAAATAACCAATCCAAAACCATATCCCGTGATTATACTCCATCAGGTTAGTTTTCAATGAAATAGCCGAAAAGCCGGACCATACAGAATGATGGTATTCGTTGGTAAAGGCCATAACCAATGTGATAATCGGTATCACAAATAATAAGATCTTATTCTTTGTGGTTAGATATTTATCTTTCCCAACAAACCGAAGGACAAAAATCATATAAAAAACCGGAGTGGAAACAGCGCCCAAATAATCGAGCTTGGCATAAAATATTTTACCTGATTCCGAAGTGGCAGAAGTCTCAAAAATAAGCCAGAATGCCCATATACCTGCAGCAAACAATAACATTACCAGTTCTTTAGCACCTCTTACCGCCATTCGCTGCAGGGCAAGTATCGCGCCAAAAAAGGAGACAAGCGCAGTTGCAAGGAACAGTATGGAATATATAGTAAAAACCTGATTCATCTATTTTTCTTTGTGCGAAATAACAAAAATAAAAAACGACCAAAGTTAAATTATTTTACAATAAATCCTGAAAAAGTTCAGCAAAACGTCCGGCATGTGAACCATCGACCAGAGCGTGATGCGCATGGACAGATACTGGCATTAGTAATTGATCTCCTGCCAGGAAAGTCTTGCCAAATGAAATTTTTGGTACACTATCTGCAAATCCCGAATGGTGGGCGTGGCTCAGTGAAGTAAAACTAATCCATGGCACCGCTGAATAGTGAATCACATTCTGACCTGCCACTGCGGGGTTTATTCCCGACCCAGCCCTTACCCTTGTTATTTCGGTCTTCGCATTTAGCTGAAATACAATAAAATCATCATCATAGAGGATGTTTGAAAACCCAAAAGTACCATCCGGCCTGTCAACAGTTGCAGAGGCGTCAATACGGTCATAACTTACAGGTTTTCCATCTTCAATTCTCAATTTGAATTCAGGGGAAAGATTTACTGCTTTTAAGGATTGGAACAAATACAGAAGGTAAAACGAGAAATTCTCCCTTTTAGCTGTTTGATAGGCTCTTGTACAATCTACATTAAAGGTAAGCCCCCAAAATGGATCACTGAATTTCGAGAAAAACTCAAAATGCTCCCTCCTTTCCCAGTTTCCAATGTCGATAAAATGTTTCATCTTTAGTTATCTATTTGGTTATAAAAGTAATATACAACACTGTTCAATCTATTCCGATTTTCCATTAATTTCAACTTTATTTCAATTTACTCTTTTTTTGAAATCTGAGGTTTGATCATCAATCAAAATTAAGGTTTAAAAGTCAGCCATTACTAAAACTTGCTTATTTTTACAGAATAATAATTGATTGTTAAAAATGGAAGCAGATCTGATTACGATAGGTGACGAAATTCTGATCGGCCAGATCGTCGATACCAATTCGGCCTGGATGGCGCAAAAACTGAACGACGAAGGGATCAACATCCGGCAGATCACAAGCATATCTGACCAACCCGATCATATTATGGCAACCTTGTGCGAATCGGGAAGCAAAGCAGCGATCGTCCTTGTAACAGGCGGCCTCGGCCCTACCAAAGATGACAGGACAAAATCGGCACTTTGTACATTCTTTGGAACTCATCTAACTGAAAATAAAGATGTTCTGGAGCATATTATCCAATTGCTTACACCAAGGGGCGTTGTAATCAACAATTTGAACAGGGAACAAGCCCTTGTGCCCGCAACTGCAACAGTACTGACAAACAAACAAGGTACTGCTCCAGGACTTTGGTTCGACCATGAAGGGACTGTCTTTGTTTTTATGCCAGGTGTCCCCTTTGAAATGAAATACCTCATGGAGTTCGAGGTGCTTCCCAGGATTCAGCAGATATTCAATACCTTGACGATCACTCATCGTACTGTACTGATCCAGGGGCTACCGGAATCGATGCTTGCCGAACGGATTGAAGATTGGGAGGACAACTTGCCTGAAAGTATCCGATTGGCTTATCTGCCGAGTCCACAAAGTATGAAATTGCGCCTTTCTGCCAGGGGCAAGGATAAAGTCTACCTGACGAAATTGATCGAACAGGAAATTGAAAAACTGTCGAAAATAATTCCAGATTATATTTACGGTTATGAGGAAGAATCTTTGGCTGGAAATCTCGGTAAAATGCTTATTATAAGGAATATGACTGTATCTGTCGCTGAAAGTTGTACAGGAGGGAACATTTCCCATTTTTTCACTTCCAATCCGGGCAGCTCAGCTTATTTTAAAGGAGGCATTGTCGCCTATTCGAATGAGATTAAATCAAAAATATTGGGGATAGATCCAGAGATCATCGCAAAGCGTGGAGCAGTTAGCAAAGAGGTTGTGGAAGCCATGGCGGTCTCCGCAAACCAACTTTTTAACACCGATTTTGCCATTGCCACTTCAGGGATTGCTGGGCCTGATGGCGGAACTCCGGAAAAACCTGTGGGAACCGTTTGGATCGCCGTAGCGGGTGCAGGAATGGTCGTCTCTAAAGTATATAACTTCGGCGATAATCGCGAAAGGACGATCATACGGTCGAGCCAGACGGGGTTGAATATGTTAAGGTTGTTGTTGCTGAAAAAGGATTCTTTATGAGTTTAAACAGGAACAATCCAGATAACTGGAAGCAAGATATTTCAAAATCCGTTGATTTTTACAATCAATGGTTTTTAAAATTTGCCCCAAAGACATTCAGGGAGACAAGAATCCAAACAACCAAAGAGGTTGAGATTGCCCTTATCAAAACGAATAATTTACTTGATTTATCACCCGCAACTTTAATTGAAAGTCCAGGAATTCTTTCGATGTTAAGAATGTCAACATGTCCACCAATTGCACGTGACAGGCTTATAGGTTTATCATATGTTTCACCCAATGTAGTTAAATCTTTAGAATTAAATAAGTTGCCAAAAAAAATGTCAAATGAAAATTTATTTCAGGAATTAACAAAAATTTGCGAAATTTTAAAAAAGCTTTTTGATCCTGATATATTTACTTGGTTAGATAATGGCAAAATACCAGACAAGATTGAGATTGAGAGAGTATCAACTATTATTGCGGACCGATTATGTGGTTCCATAGCAGATCCAATTGTTAGGAATGCTCAGGAAAAACGTCAGTTTCTTACTATGCAATCCTGGCTCGAAAAGCGAAACTACAGAAGGATCAAAAACAACGAGGTAAAAGATTTTAGGGAACTTCCAAATGGCACATTTGATTTTCATTTTAATATTCCTGTAAAAATCAACCGGCAAAAACCCGTTAATATACCGGTAGATATAATAATAAAACCTCATACGAGTGGAAAATCCAATTTACCTATTTTAATTGAAGCAAAATCTGCCGGCGATTTTACCAACGTAAACAAGCGGCGCAAAGAGGAAGCTGTTAAAATGTCTCAACTTAGGGCTACCTATGGTGATGAAATTCAGTATTTATTGCTATTATGTGGATATTTTGATAGTGGATATTTAGGATATGAAGCAGCCGAAGGAATAGATTGGGTTTGGGAGCATAGTATGGATGATTTTTCAAAAATAGGTTTATGAAAGATGCTATTTCAAATATTGAGCTTGAAAGACAGCGACTTCAAAACTTGTTGGATAGGTCCAGAAACAAATTAGAAAGAAATAAGCTGGGGCAATTTGCAACACCATATAATCTGGCTTTTGAAATTATTAAATGCACCAATGAATTACTCAACCTTACAGATAAAATATCATTTCTTGACCCCGCATTAGGAACTGGTTCCTTTTATTCTGCATTTTTACAAGTAATAGATAATGAACGAATTGACACATCATTCGGTGTTGAAATCGATAAAGAGTTTGCATCTGTTGCTGAATCATTATGGAGTTCAACCGGCCTCAAAGTTATAAATGATGATTTTACGAAACTTACTGATAATAAAATCATTAAAAAGGTAGATTTGTTGATTTGTAATCCACCTTATGTTCGACATCACCATTTGAGCGAAATGGATAAAACCAGATATGTACAATTGGTAAAATCTACCTTTGGAATTTCTGTTTCAAAATTAGCTGGCCTTTACTGTCATTTCATATTTTTATCCCACCGTTTTATAAAAGACAACGGGATAAGTGTATGGCTTGTTCCAAGTGAATTTTTAGATGTAAACTATGGTGCGGCTGTTAAAGAATATTTGTTAAACTATGTAGAGTTAATCAGAATACATCGTTTTAATCCTGAGGATGTTAAATTTGCAGATGCATTAGTAACATCTGTGGTTATCTGGTTTAAAAACAGGAAACCAATTACTGATTCAATGGTAGAATTTACTGCTGGTAATTCAATCCTAAAACCCTCCAATACAATCCAAATTGAAAGGAAAAATTTGATATCAAAAGAAAAATGGTCTTGTATTTTTAATAATGGACATACTGTTTCGAACAACTCAAATGCCCCCAAAATTAAAGATTTATTCTATATAAAACGGGGTATTGCTACTGGTAATAACGACTATTTTATCCTTAGTGAAGATGAAATCGAAAAAAAAGGTTTACCAAAATTTTTCTTCAAACCAATCCTGCCTAGTCCCAAATTTATAGGTTCGGATATTATTCAATCAGATATTGATGGTAATCCACTAATATTTGAAAGGCACTTTGTATTGGACTGCAATTTAAGCAAAGATAAGATTGATAAAAAATTTCAAAAGTTGATCGATTACATTAATTATGGTGAAACCAAAGGTGTTTCTTTAGGATATATTTGTAAAAATAGAAATCCTTGGTATTCTCAGGAGAGACGTGAAAGTCCACTTTTTGTTTGTAATTACATTGGCAGGGAAAATTCAACCAAAGCATTCCGCTTTATTTTAAATAAATCAAAGTCAATTGTTACCAATTCCTATCTTGGCTTATATCCTAAACCAGCCTTTTTCAAATTCCAAAAATCAGACCCAAAAATATCGATTCAAATTTTGGAAATGCTGAATTCCATTGAGTCAAATGATGTTATTAAAAATGGTAGGGTCTATGGTGGAGGAATGTACAAATTAGAACCAAAGGAACTTGAAAATGTAGAGCTCAATCTTCCGGCTAATTTTATAGAATATAATAAGCCAACTACCCAATTGACTCTATTTGAACCTGAGAAAAGTTACATTGCTAAAGATGAAATAGATTCAACGAAATACTAATAAATTAAAATTCAACTCAATATGAAGAAGAAATTAATAATCATTGCATCTGTATTCAGCCTCCTGATCGGTATGATGGGAGTCATTCCCATAATTTTTGAGGGGAAAATTATTCAAAAAGTCAAAAATATGGCAAATGAGTCCCTCAATGCCAAAGTAGATTTCAATGAGGTTAAATTGTCCCTTTTCAAAAGCTTTCCTAAATTAAGCATTTCAATAAATAACTTTTCAATTACCGGGGTCAACGAATTCAACAACATCAGGTTACTGAATGTTGAAACCCTTTCAACTTCGGTGAACCTTTCAAGTTTGTGGAAAAATGACGGGTTAAAAATCAATTCCATCCTTCTCAGAAAGCCGATGATCAACCTGTTGGTCAATAAAGCCGGGAAATCGAACTGGGAAATCGCGAAAATTGATTCGACTGCAAAAAAACCGGAAAGCACGAAAAGCAGTTCAGAAATAGATCTGGAGAAAGTAGTGGTCCGCGATGCCGGTTTTTCGTTTTACAACGAATCGTCACCAATATCTTTGGTCCTAAAGAATGGTTCATTTGATCTTTCGGGTGCGATGCAGGGAAGCAACAGTAAACTTGACATTTCGGGACAGGCCGACAGTATCGCATTTGAATATGGTGGTTCACGTTATATTTCAAATCTGAAACTGGATATAAAAGGTGGTTTACAAGCCGATTTTGATAAGATGTCGTTCACATTTTTACAGAATAAGCTATTGATCAATAAATTACCTCTCGAAGCAAACGGAACCTTTACTATGGGCGAAAAGGACTACAATTTTGACGTCACATTCAAATCGCCAACCTCCTCTTTTGGCGATTTACTTGGGTTCATTCCGGCCCAATACCAAAGTTACCTGAAAGGGGTTGAAACAACGGGGGATATCGCTTTTAATGGTTTTTTAAAAGGAATTTACTCCGACACGACATTTCCTGGTTTCGGCCTCGATCTAAAAATCACAGGCGGAAGGCTCAAATATCCAAACCTTCCAAAGGAAATTGAAAAAATTGAAATGGTCGCGAATATTTCCAAACCACAAGGAGGCCTGGACCTGCTTAAAATCAATGTTGAGCAATGTGGGGCATCTATTGCTGGAAACCCCTTGCAGGGAACTCTGTATGTTGCGACCCCAATTAGCGACCCATCATTAAAAGGTAACCTGAAAGGGAGGATTGATTTTGCGACCCTAAAACAGGCATTGCCAATGGATTCTGTTGATTTAAAGGGAATTATTGATGCAACAGTCGATTTTGGCGGAAATTACTCTTCCATTGAAAAAGGACAGTACGAAAGCTTCAGGACTGAAGGGACAATTTCTTTAAAAGATTTTGAATTTAATTCAAAAATCATGCCCCAAAAAATGGAGATCAAAGCTGCCGAAATAAAGTTAAATCCCAAATCGATAACTTTGAACAACATGACGGCTTTGATGGGTGAAAGCGATTTTAATGTCAATGGTACAATTACCAATTACTGGGCTTATTTCCTAAAGAAAGATATATTGGTCGGGAATATTAATCTGAACTCCAGGTACATAAATATCAATCAATTAATGCCAAAATCCGCACCAAATGACACTGTTGCTACTGTTAAACCTTTTGAAATTCCGGAAAATGTAAATATCATCGTCCAATCATCAGTAAATAAAGCACTTTACGATAAAATGACCATTACCGGGGTTAATGGTAAAATAGTTGTAAAAGACCGGAAAATATTGCTTGATGGTTTGAATATGAATATGCTGAGCGGAAAGTTGGCAATTTCAGGTGCTTATGCAACACCAAAAGGTGAAAAACCCGATTTTGATTTTAAAATGGACATCAAGGATTTTGATTTGCCAACTGCCTATCAATCATTAAGTACGGTGAGGCAATATCTCCCGGTCACCAAAGAAAGTACTGGGGCATTCAATACAGGACTTTCGTTAAGCGGAAAACTAAATGACGACTATTCACCTCAATTTCAAACGGTTAATGGTGGTGGAATGCTTACAGCCAAAAACATCGAACTGGTTGGGGCTGGATTGTTTACGGAGATTGGGCAGTACTTCCGCAAAGACCTTTTCAAACAGGTAAAGGTGAACGATTTCACGACCAACTTCAAATTGGTGAACGGTGGTTTGGAGATTGCACCATTCACCACAAAAGTTGCCGGACAGGATGTTACAATAGGCGGAAGGCAATCTGCGTCAAAAATTGTGGACTACCGAATTGATTTTAAGGTAAATAAAGCAGATTTGAGTGAAGAGGTGACCCAATATATCGGAATGGTGCCAGGTGCCGATAACATTGCAAAATACCCAATTGGCATCAACCTTGCCGGTTCAATTGACAAACCTGATGTTAAAATCGATCTTACGGAAGCCAAAAAATTGGTCGAAACCGAATTTAAAAAGAAAGCAGGATCAGCGATTCAGGACGCTGTCAAAAAATTTGGATTGGACAAGTTGTTTAAGTAGGAAGAAATTGAAATACATAGAAATATTTTGAAATACATTGAAATATATGGAAATATATGGAAATAGATGGAAATATGTCAGCGATTCAGCCTGGGAAAAAAGTAATTGAGAAATAAGTAGTTGCAGTGAGTTGAAAAATATTTTTTTCCGGCTATTTTTGTGCGTTGGGACATAAAGGGGCTTCAGCCCCAGGG
>CAIYPA010000033.1 GCA_903927965.1 uncultured Bacteroidia bacterium
CTATATAAACGTAATTATCATTAAATCCGATAAATTTACCAATTGCTCTTAAAAACAACTTCAATGACAGGAAAAAAATCATTCAAATATCTGATTATTATTTCATTGCTTCCTGGATGTGGACCCAAAAATGATCTAAGTCAGTTTGGACAGCATTATCAGAAACACCAGGATTACAAAAGCCTTCAAAAGGTTGTCGAATTGTTGCCTGAAAACATTGACACCAGTGAAGTAAAAAAGATTTTGGGCGAACCAATTTCCATGGGTTTTGATTTTCGATATACTGTTGATTCCACAGGGGTCAATGGTTGCGTGGTTGGTGCCGTATTCCATATCGACGATAAAGGGAAGATCAGCAATAAATGGACAGGTGAAATTTGTGAATAGGAAAAAAAATACGATATTTGAAACAATTTCACAGGGATAACGTTTAAAATACCGAAAGCTCCTGCATAAAACCATGGAGGTTATCCTGAAATCGTTTGTAAAACTGTTTAATATTAATGCTAAATTATTAAAAATGAAGAAATTAATTTATTTGTTTGTGATGGTTGCAGGCATGACACTTGCCTCTGTAAATGTAAATGCCCAGGAGGCTAAAGCTGCTGCCGGTGATGGTAAGAAAAGTGCAACTTCCGCATGTTGTGCGAAAGGTACTTCCAGTGCTGCATGTTGCGATAAAATGTCTTCCTCTGCCTGTACCAAGAAGGAGGGAACAAATACAACATCATCCAAAGCCAAAACAGAACCGGTAGCAGTAAAAGCAAAGGAAACAAAAACGAAATAAGTTATATAGGCTTATTTTGAGTAATTTGTCCCTGGTCAGAGATTTCTGTCCAGGGATTATTTTTGATTTGCACGTTCAGCTTTGAGGGTCAGCCACCAGTTGCCAGCAGCTAGCAGCCATCTTTCAACTGCCAGCCGCCAGTTACCAAAGAAATAAATAGAAATATTTTGAAATACACTTCCCTTTTACCAGGTTCGGTTTGCCAAACCAAGCTGCCAGTTGCCAGCCGCCAGTTGCTAATTCATATGTTCCTAGCTGCCAGTTGCCAGCCGCCAGTTTGCCAGTTGCCTGTCACGGTTTCCATTCCGTTACCTTGATCAGCGATGGAAACGCTTTAGGCTTGTAGATCGACTGGTTGTAGAAAATCCGGATGCACTCCTGGATACCTTCAGTCACACTGGGATGCGGATGGATACTTTGGAGAACGTCATGCAATCCGATATCCGAATTGATCAGATAGGCAATGGAAACAATAAATGCGGAAGCCTGCGGACCGGCCGCCCTCATACCCAATATTTTCTCCGAACCATCGTTACTTACGATTATTTTTACAAACCCATTGGTACTCCGCATGGCAATCGCACGGTTAACGAGTTCATTGGAATAGTAAGCAGCTTTATAGGGAATTTTCTTGGCACGCAAAGTCTTCTCATTGGCACCGATTGCAGCAAGTTCAGGTTTAAAGAACATTAAAGTCGGCATGTAGGAATAATCGAGACGATAAGTGGATTTACCGAAAATCGCTTCCACGATAAACCTGCCCTGTTCTTCGGCAACTCCATACAATGCTTTTTGGCCAGTAACATCACCGGCAGCAAAAATGGTACAGTCCTCCATCTTTCCAATCGCGCACTCCTCGTTGATGTGTAAAAATCCTTTTACATTGGGTTGTATATCAACATTTTCGAGTCCCAAATTTTTTGTATTCGCATCGCGGCCAACCGAAACCAGGACAATGTCAACTTCTAACACCTGACTATGGCCATCATCATAATCCAGCACCACTTCAAGGTGGTCTTTCTCCTTTTTGACAGTTCTCAATGTAGCTGTATGGTGGATAATCACCCCATTTTTCTCAAGATTGTTTGAGACAAAATCGCTGACGTCATCATCTTCAAATGGGATTACCCGATGTGTCCGGTCAAGGAGGTGGACTTCTGTCTGGCCAAAGTTTGAGAAAATAGTCGCAAACTCACAACCAATTATCCCCGAACCAAGGATCATCATCCTTTCGGGGAACTTTTCGAGGTTGAGCAATCCATCGGAATCGAATATTTGCTTCTGATCAACTGGCACATCAGGCAATTCGCGTGGCCTTGATCCTGTTGCAATGATTACAAAATCAGCTTCAATGATTTCAACACCACTTTCGCCATTTATTTCTAATGTATTGTTATTAAGAAATTTAGCAAAACCTCGCTTGTAGGTAATTACACCTGATTCGCTATTTTTCTTTGAAAAAGTTTCAATCTGCGACAACATCTGATATTGTTTGGTTTTTGCTGCAGCAATAACTGTCTTTTTCACCATACTGTAATCGACCTGTAATCCCGAGGCTCTGTAACCCCTGTCAACAGCGGCGGCTATTGAATAATCTACCGAAAGCTCCCACATTGTTTTTGAAGTGAGGGGACCGTTCATGATTCCTGTCCCACCGATGTGTCCGGCCTCGATCAGACAGACGTTTTTCCCAAAATCGATGGCTCTCATTGTCGCGGCAAATCCTCCGGGTCCACTGCCAATTACGGCAAGATCGTATCTTATCATGTCAATAACTTAATTTTAAAAACAAACATACAAAAGATTTGAAACGTTCAACCGTATAGGCCAAAATTATACTGCATTTTAACAAAATTGAACGTTTCAAATCTTCGGTTCGATTTTTTAAATTAACTATTTTTTGACATTGGGTTTTATATCCCAAAGGGTAATAATTTCTACCTTTGCGCCGTTAAAAAAATTAGTTTATATAATCATATGAAGCAAGTTAGATATGTTACTGCCGAGGAAGCAGTCAAAGTTATTAAAACAGGCGACAGGGTCCATTTAAGCAGCGTTGCCGTTACACCACACCGATTAATTAAGGCTATGGTTGAACGTGGCCGTGCCAAAGAAATTTATGACATCAAAATTCAACACCTTCACATCGAAGGTCCGGTTGAGTACGGCAATCCTGAATTCGAAGGGATTTTTGAGGCCCAACAGTTTTTTGTTGGAGCGAACCTACGGAAGCAAACTCAGGCTGGATATGCCGATTATATTCCGGTATTTTTAAGTGAGACCCAGAAACTGATCCGCGAAGGATACCTCAAGGTCAATGTTGCCATGATCATGGTTTCGCCTCCCGATAAACATGGTTATGTTTCGCTCGGAACTTCCGTTGATGCAACCCTTGCAGCAGTTGAATGTGCCGATACTGTGATTGCATTGATCAATCCAAATGTTCCCCGTGCCTGGGGCGATGCAATGATCCCACTTGACCATATTGATTTGTTTGTTGAAGATGACACGCCATTATACGCACACCAACTTGAACCGCTGTCGGCAGTAGACATTGCAATTGGCAGGAATGTAGCTGAATTGATCGAGGATGGTGCCTGTTTGCAGATGGGAATCGGAGGAATTCCAAATGCAGTCTTATCACAGCTTGGTAACCATAAAAACCTGGGTGTCCATACAGAAATGTTTGCGGATGGTATCCTGCCTCTTGTAGAAAAAGGGATCGTTACCGGAAGTATGAAAAGTATAGATAAAGGAAAAATGGTTGCATCGTTCCTGATGGGATCAAAAGCCCTCTATGATTTTGTGGATGATAACCCGTTGGTAGCCATGATGGATGTTGGGCACACCAATAATGTTGCCGTAATCCGTAAACTGGACCGCGTTACTGCAATCAATTCTGCTTTAGCCATTGATTTAACCGGACAAGTTTGTGCCGATTCGATCGGGATCAAACATTATTCCGGGGTTGGAGGCCAAATTGATTTTATCCGTGGTGCGGGTCACTCTTTCCGTGGAAAACCGATCATTGCCATGCCTTCCATGACCGAAAAAGGAATGTCAAAGATCAGCCCCACTTTGATTGAAGGCTCCGGAGTTGTATCCACAAGGGCCAATATCCATTGGGTCGTAACCGAAAATGGTGCAGTAAACCTTTATGGTAAGACTTTACAGGAACGGGCAAGATTGCTCATTTCAATCGCACATCCAAACCATCGTGAAATGCTCGACAAAGCGGCATTTGAAAGATTTGGTCCCCATTATCGTTTTGTTCCCTCTTCAATTTAAATACCCAAGAAAAGGCAGGTTGCCCCTGCCTTTTTCTCATCGCTTCTGAATTAAACAACACTAATCATCAAATAACAATATTTCAAAATGAATGTATCTCACATTGAACACATTGGGATTGCAGTAACCAACCTTGAAATTGCAATTCCATATTACGAAACCCTGTTGGGAACCAAATGTTACAACATTGAAGAAGTTGTGGACCAAAAAGTTAAAACTGCATTTTTTAAAGTAGGGCAAACAAAAATTGAATTATTGGAATCAACTGATCCCGAAGGGCCAATCGGAAAATTTCTGGAGAAAAAAGGTCCGGGTATCCATCACCTTGCATTTGCTGTTGACAACGTAAATGAAGCACTTCAACAGGCCAATGAGGCAGGTATTCAATTGATCGATAAGCAAGGACGGAAAGGAGCTGAAGGTTTGACCATCGGATTTTTGCATCCGAAATCGACATTGGGTGTCCTTACAGAACTCTGTAGCGAATAATTTTCATCTAAATATTTAATTGATAGTACGATGAGTAATCAGGACAAAATCAAAAAATTGATTGACCTTCGTGCGGAGGCCAAACTTGGCGGTGGGGCGAAAAGAATAGATTCCCAACACACCAAAGGTAAATTGACCGCACGCGAACGTATTGATTTATTTCTCGACGAAGGGAGCTTTGAAGAATTTGACATGTTTGTGACCCACCGCTGTACCAACTTCGGTATGGAAAAGACAAAATTCCTCAGCGATGGTGTTGTGACAGGACGTGGTACGGTTGATGGACGGACTGTTTTTATCTTCTCTCAGGACTTTACTGTATTTGGAGGTTCGTTATCGGAAACTTATGCCCAGAAGATTTGTAAAATAATGGACATGGCCATGAAAGTTGGTGCCCCTTGCATTGGGATCAACGACTCGGGTGGTGCACGTATCCAGGAAGGTGTAACCGCTTTGGCAGGTTATGCTGAGATTTTCCAGCGTAATATTATGGCATCAGGAGTAATTCCACAGATTTCTGCAATTTTTGGCCCTTGTGCCGGAGGTGCAGTTTATTCCCCTGCTTTGACCGACTTTATCGTGATGAACAAGGGGACAAGTTACATGTTCGTGACCGGTCCAAAAGTTGTTAAAACGGTAACCGGTGAAGTAGTTACGGATGAACAACTTGGTGGTGCTATGGTCCATGGTTCAAAATCAGGTGTTACACACTTTATTTCTGATTCTGAGGAAGAAGGTTTATTGCTGATCCGTAAATTGCTCTCTTATCTACCACAAAATAACCTTGAAGATCCGCCAATTGCACCAAACAATGATCCGATTGATCGTCTTGAAGATCAGTTGAACGATATTATTCCTGAAAATCCCAATAAGCCATATGATGTAAAGGATGTGATCCATTCGATCGTCGATTCTGGCGAGTTTATGGAAATCCACAGGCATTATGCTCAAAATATTGTAATCGGTTTCGCCCGTTTTAATGGAATGCCTGTTGGTATCGTTGCAAACCAACCAAACTATCTTGCGGGCGTATTGGATATCAATGCTTCCAGAAAAGCCGCCCGTTTTGTCCGTTTCTGCGACGCCTTTAATGTACCATTGGTAACGCTTGAGGATGTTCCCGGATTCCTTCCAGGTACTGCGCAGGAATACGGTGGTATCATCATTCATGGGGCGAAGTTGTTGTATGCTTACGGCGAAGCCACCGTACCTAAAATCACAGTAATTCTTCGGAAAGCTTATGGTGGTGCTTATTGTGTGATGAGTTCCAAGCATTTGCGTGGCGATATCAACTATGCCTGGCCACAAGCCGAAATTGCCGTAATGGGGCCCAAAGGAGCCATAGAAGTTTTGCAAAGCAAACAAATTGCCGGTTTGCCCGACGATGCTGCCCGTGCAGAATTTGTGGCAAAAGCAGAACTTGAATACAAGAATGAATTTGCAAATCCATATAATGCTGCCAGGTATGGTTATATCGATGATGTGATTGAACCAAGAAACACAAGGTTCAGGATTATCAGGGCTTTGCAGTCATTGGCTACCAAGAAGGATTCAATGCCGCCCAAGAAACATTCAAACCTTCCTTTATAATTTCTTGAAATGATGTTAAGAAATAAATTTAATCATTTAAAACTTCCAATGCTTGCTTTTTTCTGTTTGGGAATTCTTACATTAAACGCCCAGGATACAGTGAATAAGCATGTTCAAGGCACATCTGAACTTTCAGGGATCGGGGTGGCCTTTTTCGGGATGTTGGTCGTTTTTGTGGCTTTTGCCGTTTTAGCTTTCTTTTTTAAGGGATTAGGATATGTACTTAACAGGGAGGCCAAAAAGGTAAGTTCTTCGGAAAAATCCGATAAAACAGTTCAGGAGACGCAAGGATTGTCAGGTGAAGTTAGTGCAGCCATTGTTATGGCACTCTTCCTTTATAGTAACGAGATGCATGACATGGAAGATCCTATCATTACAATGACCAAGGTATCACGTACTTACTCACCATGGAGTTCAAAAATTTACGGATTAAGAAAATCACCAAGATA
Source organism: uncultured Bacteroidia bacterium (assembly GCA_903927965.1). Lineage (GTDB taxonomy): Bacteria > Bacteroidota > Bacteroidia > Bacteroidales > Prolixibacteraceae > JAAFHB01. The sequence goes on from CAIYPA010000033.1 coordinate 6,604, forward strand.
AATCGGACTGGATATGAAAAAGTTTAAGTTTAAAATTAACGGTAATCAATACAATGCAGAGGTTTTAAGTATTGAGGACAATATTGCCGAAGTTGAAATTAATGGTACAAAATACAGCGTCGAAGTTGATAAAACCATGCAGCCGGTAAAAACGCCAAAATTGATACGTAGTGTTTCAGTTCCATCCACGGATGTGCATCCTGCAGTTGCAAAGACAAGCAGCCCTTCAGCTCCAAAAGGAACCGGTACAATCAAATCACCGCTACCAGGAGTTATTCTGGAACTCTTTGTAAAAGAGGGTGATGTAGTAAAAATTGGCCAGCGTTTACTTGTACTCGAAGCTATGAAAATGGAAAATAATATTGAAGCCGATAAACCGGGTAAAGTTATTTCTATCTCCAAAAAGAAGGGTGATTCGGTTATGGAGGGTGATGTATTAATTGTGATTGGAGAATAATCATGGAAAATACAAGTTTTCTTTCTTTAATTGTTGACTACCTGACTCAGTTTTTTCATTATACGGCCTTTGCCAATATGACGATAGGCCATATTTTTATGATTCTGATCGGATTGGTCTTTATTTATCTGGCCATTGTCAGGGAATATGAACCAATGCTTTTGGTTCCGATGGGCTTTGGAATGCTGATCGGCAATATTGCTTCAGTGCCGGGTCTGCAAATCGGGATCAACGAAAGCGGCAGTATTGCGAACTTCCTGTATTCCGGAGTATTACGCGGCGTTTTTCCTGCTCTTATTTTCCTTGGAATTGGTGCGATGACCGATTTTTCTGCCCTTATTGCCAATCCCAAATTGATTTTGATTGGAGCTGTGGCGCAAATAGGTATTATATGCGCTTACGGAATAGCTTTACAATTGGGTTTTTTACCATCCGAAGCCGGGGCAATTGCTATTGCTGGTGGTGCAGATGGTCCAACTTCCATGTTCCTTTCTGGTCGGCTGGCTCCTGAACTTGTGGGTGCAATTGTGATCTCTGCTTATCTTTACATGGCGTTGGTCCCATTGATCCAGCCCATCTTTATGAAAGTTCTGACTACAAAAAAGGAGCGGCTCATCAGGATGAAACCTCCACGTACGGTTTCCAAACTTGAGAAAATCATTTTTCCGATAGCCGGACTTTTATTGACTTGTTTGTTTGTCCCTGCTGCACTTCCGCTTCTTGGTATGTTGTTCTTAGGCAACCTATTGAAAGAGAGTACAGTAACCAAAAGATTAGCGGATACTGTAAAAGGTCAGATGCTTGACCTTGTCACGATTTTAATTGGTCTCACAATCGGTGCATCGGCTCTGGCTACCACTTTCCTCACGATCAAAACTTTGGAAATTTTCATATTGGGAGCCATCTCCTTTGTGATTGCGACAATCGGTGGGGTTGTTTTCGTCAAATTCCTCAATTTGTTTCTTAAAACAGGGAATAAGATCAACCCATTGATCGGTAATGCCGGAGTTGCAGCCCTTCCAGAAAGTGCCAGAATTTCACAAGTCATTGGATTGCAGTATGATAAAACAAACCATTTGTTGATGCATGCCATGGGGCCCAATATCGCTGGCGTGATTGGCAGTGCGATTGCAGCAGGTATCCTGCTCACCTTCCTGTCGTAAATTTGTTTTGTTAATAAAAAATGCGATCTATTAAAATGGGTCGCCTTTTTTATTTAATTTCGGGTCATTAATCAATTAAAAAAAATCCGAAATGAAAAATGTATTGATGCTGATTCTGGTATGTGTTTTTTCTTTGGGTGTGATGGCCCAGACCGATAAAAAACCTGAACAGAAGAAATTGAATGTATTGGTTTTTTCCAAAACGATGGGTTATCGCCACACCTCGATTCCTGCCGGAATTAAGGCAATCACCACCCTGGCCCAA
>CAIYPA010000034.1 GCA_903927965.1 uncultured Bacteroidia bacterium
GGGCGAATGCCCAATGGCAATTTCGCACCACCGGGGAGCTACCTCTGGGTGCTCAACTATATCGATTTCCTCGGAAGGGCACACCGGCAGACAGGAACTGTGGTGCTGCTTTTTTAAGGATCAACTCTTGTTTTCAAACGTTTTAAATTGTCGATAAAGAAAGTATATTTGGTTTTTATTTTAGAAATTCTTTATTCACCATTTTTCTCTTAAATATGTCAGATTTATCAACAACTTACATGGGGCTTGCCCTTAAAAATCCACTGGTGGCTTCCAGTTCAGGATTGACCAATTCGATTGAAAAAATCGCCCAACTCGAATCGAAAGGAATCGGAGCGATCGTCCTTAAATCCCTTTTCGAGGAACAAATCAATCAGGAAGTTAATTATGTGGTCAGTAAAGACACCCAGAAAAATGGTCCCGGCGAGTCGGACGATTTTATTTCGGATTACATCCGCGAAAATAATGTACAGAAATACATTGATTTGATCAGGATTTCAAAATCAACTGTAAAGGTTCCTATCATTGCCAGCATCAATTGTGTAACCGACAATGAGTGGATTGCTTTCTCAAAAGATATTCAGAAAGCGGGTGCCGATGCTTTGGAAATCAATGCATTTATATTACCTACCAATAGAAAGGTCACCTCTGCCGATATTGAGTTCAGGTACCTTGATATTCTCACCGAAGTAAAGAAATCCATAGATATTCCTGTTTCGATGAAAATTGGAAACAACTTCACAAATTTGGTTGGTTTTGTAGATAAGCTTTATACCAACGGTGCCGCATCCGTTGTATTATTTAACCGATTTTACGAACCGGATATTGATGTGGAGACACTTGAGATGACGCCATCATCAATTTACAGTTCACCGGCCGATATTCGTCAATCTTTGCGTTGGGTAGGGATCGTATCAGGCAAGGTCCCCAAAATAGATGTTGCAGCCTCAACAGGGATACATGATGGCGACGCCTTGATCAAACAGTTACTTGCAGGTGCAACAGTTGGGCAGATTTGCTCGACGCTTTACCTGAACGGGTTTGGTCAGATTGATGAAATACTTGAAACGCTTGAATCTTTTATGAAGAAATGGGATTTCAGGCACATCTCCGATTTTCGCGGTAAGCTGAGTTATTCAAAAATCCCAAATCCGGTAATGTACGAACGGGTTCAGTTTATGAAATATTTCACAGGCCAATAAAATTGAAAATAAAGCTCTTCATAATATTGATTTTGGCAGTTTCCTTTTTAAAGGCAATTGGTGCTGATCCGGCTTTTACGATTAGTCTGAACAACAGCTCTCCTATTCAGTTTTGTACCACACCAGTTCCAATTGCAGAGAAAATGACCATCGAAGGAAGCCCCAATATTCAGGGTATGAAAATCTCCATCAGCGAAAATTATAAATATGGGGAGGATGAATTGGAAATATTGGTTCCCGGAAAACTCTCCCAGAGTTGGACTGCCTATTCGGGTTCATTGGTTTTAACTGGTAGCACCAATGTTCAGGACTACATTGATGCAATACGCACCATACGTTACAAAAACAACAAAAGTATTCCCAGCTTGGGTGCGCGAAAAATTGTCATTTCTCTGGACGATGTAGATTACCTCCCAGAAACAGGACATTTTTATCGGTACATCGGTTCATATGGGATCAAATGGACAGACGCTAGGGCAATTACCTTATTAACAACCTATTACGGATTACAGGGTTATCTCGCTACAATAACTAGTCAGGTTGAGAATGATTTTATCAACAAAAAAACAAAGGGTGTTGGTTGGATTGGGGCTTCAGATGCTGCTGTTGAAGGTGAATGGCGTTGGGTAACCGGACCGGAAGGAGCAGCCAATAATGGAGCAGGAACCCTTTTTTGGAGAGGAACTGGCAATCAGGCGAAAATGAACCCCTTAGCCTATGGACCTGTTAATGGCGCATATCACAATTGGAACAAATGGGATATTCCTTATTCCCCAAGTCTTGCAACTGGTACTTGGGAACCCAATCAATCTGGTGAGGAAGATTACGCACACATCACCTTGTTCCCCAACAATTCAAATGATTCATTCAAATGGAATGACCTTCCAAATCAAGGTGGTTCTGGAGACTATGTACCACAAGGGTATTTAATCGAATTTGGCGGAATGCAAGGCGATCCCATCGTCAACCTGATCGCAACCGTTGATCTGCAGGTGAACACAGTGCTTTTGAGCACTGCCGCCGTGCCGCCAATTTGCGAGGGGTCGGGCGTGGCGCTGAACGAGAAAGATACCACCGCTACTTTTGTCTGGACTCCTTCAACTTCGCTCTCCTCCCCCACCGTTTCAAATCCTGTGGCCAGTCCGGCGATAACTACGGACTATACCGTGGTCGGGACCCATGGGACCTGCACTGCCACAAAAACTTACACGGTCGTTGTCAACCCTTTGCCTATTTCCCTGCTAAAACCCGAAGAAAACATCTGCACCGGGAACACCATTACCCTCGACCCGGGCATTCACCAAACCTACCTTTGGGGCAACAATGCCTCTACGCGCAATATAACTGTTGGAACTGCTGGTGTTTACAAGGTGAAGCTCACATCTTCGCAGGGGTGCAGCCGGACCGATTCCACAAAGGTGGTGGTCCACCAATTTCCCACGATCGACCTTTCGGCCCTGCAAACCCTGACCTGCGGCGATGCCAAAGCAACGGTTGTGAACGTTTCCACCAATGCCCCGACCTATTCGCTCGAAAGCACCGACCTCAAAGCAACCGTGGACATCCTGAACGTAACCGTTCCGGATTTTGGGGCTTATCCGATGAGGTTTACCGCAAAACACACCTATTGCCCTGTTTCAACGGATTTTACCCTTGCATTCCACCC
>CAIYPA010000035.1 GCA_903927965.1 uncultured Bacteroidia bacterium
GGGAAAGCATTACCCATTGGGGCAACAATAGCAATGATTGGAAAGGTGATCCACCTTAGGGAGATCGGTGCGGATGAGGTAACAGTCCGCAAACAAATTTCTGGTGTTACAGGCATTGGTTTTAATGACCTTCGCATCGATGAAATCATTTTCGAGATTGAGGAACAACCCGAACAGAATACCTATATGCCATTCAACAACAGCCTGTTTGAAGGTTTAAAATTGAAATTGGACAAAGACCCAGAGTGATTGGAGAACCATTAATATCATCGCAAAGCATTAATTTTTAGTGGTCTTTGCGAGAAATATTTGTTTTCGTATGTCTCGCAAAGAACGCGGAGTTACGCAAAGTTTTATTTATCTGGTATTTGCACTTATGTCATAATAGACCTTTGGGGACATCCACAATTTTAATCCATGCTCCAAAAACACAACCTGGCAAAGGAGGGGTAAGCGGTAAAAACCCTTTCACTATTTTTCCGCTTTCAACTATAAGCGGTTCCCTGACTTTCATCCCCTCACAAAATTGTGCAAAATCCCCCTCTTTACCATACATGATCCTGAATTCTCCTGTAGAACCTTGTGAAAGATGATCCCTTAGCCTTAAGGCAATTGCCCCCATTGTAAACCTGCAATTGATTTCAAGACAGGGATGAATCTTTAAATTTCCATTCTCTGATTTGTAAACAATGGCATCAACACCTAACCATCCATAATAAGCCGATGAATATTGACTTAAACTAAGCACCTGTAATAGAAATCTTTTCAATTCAGGTAACTTGTGATCAAGGAATTCCTTTAACTCAAGTTGTAGTTTAGGTGGCAATTCCTGAATAAAGGTACCCATGTAATGGCCATTGAGATCAGTCGAGAATGTTGTCAATCCACGGAATTCGATCTTTCCATTCCCAAAGGAGAAAAACTGTAACGAAAAGTCAAGGATTTTTTGATGCCATGGTCCGCACACCACAAAACCCTGTTGTTTGAGAAATCCTGAAATAACCTGTCTGTTGGTTCGGTTGTATTCGTTTGGGCGCAACACCTGCAATCCACGGCCAGAAGAACTCCAGGGTGCTTTTACGACAATTTTACCCCAAAGTTTTTGAAGTTCAATAATCTGTTCATGGGTTGTACATATTTCTGGTAAATCATTGAAAGATAAAAGATCATCTGACTTACAATCGAAAAGGATATTCTTCAAGATGTCAATGGCTGATTTCCGGCTGTAAAGTTCACGGTGCATATTGTTCCAGTTCGCCACCGGGGAATTTTGAAATTCGGGGCAGCACCCTGGCTTTAAAGGTGACAGGAGTTTATGGGCTGCCGGACTCCATCCCCATGGAAAAAGAAAACCTTTGTCAAGGGATAAAAAGTCAGGATCGCATAATGCAGAATCCAAGGACTGAAAAGAAGGAAGACTGAAACCTGCCATCTCCAATTGATCGCAAAACTCAGCAGAAGGCAATTGATCCACCAAAACAATATCCTCAGCATTCCCTAAAAAAGCTGGCAGGATAGAGACTTCATTTTCAAACCGCCGCAAGTGGGCAGGAGCCATAAAATTGGTGGAACCATTAACGACTGCCAATTCGCAGGTTGGATTGAAATAATAGAGATCTGGATTCATTTCGCAAAAATATCTGATTCTTACCATTCGCAGCCGATTCACGCCTAAAAAATCTTTATCTTGCGAAGGTAAACATTAAAAATATGAAAACTTCAAAATACCTGATTTGCAATGATATAATGGCCAAGGAAGGTCAACCGGCAGAATTCATCCTTCATAACCACCACCCCAGGTTTCTAGCCAAGGTCGAAGAACTCGATTTTGAAGAGATCGAAGACCGGCCCGAAAAACCGTTTGCCGATATCCTTTACATCAACGGAAAAGGTACAATGGTTATTTACAGGCTTGCAGTCACCGAATTTTACGAAAAGGCTGAAGAAGACGATGTCCTTGACGAGTTGTTTCCTGCCCGCGATTTCTATACCAGTTATTTACAGGATATTGAAATCGAAGATGGCGAAAAGGAGGGTTACCCGGTCAAGGATTTTAGTCCTGAATTGCCAGGTTTGAAGATCTTACATTCGCCTGATTCATGGACAGTTGTCTTTAATGGTGTAATTGCCGAATTCTCCACAGAAGATGACATGGACGAATTCCTTGAGCATGAACTTGAAGTCGAACCGGAATTGTTGGACAAAGGTGTGATCAATGAATTTGAATAACAATATTTAAACCAATACATATGTAGAGACGCATTGCCATGCGTCTCTACGAGGTTTTCCGTTTTAAATAATGATACATTGGGTATCCCAATACAGACATCAGGATGATTGTGGTCCCCAGATAAAAACCACCTGTCATGTGTTCTGATTCACCGAAGATAAAGTAGGCCATTATAATACCATAAACCGGTTCCAGGTTGATGGTCAGGGTGACCACATAAGCGGACAGGTGTTTCATGATATCGACTGTTACGGCAAAAGCATAGGCGGTACAGACAATTCCCAGGATCAATAAATAAAATAAATCGGATAAGGTAGGCAAAGCCATTACGGTGGTCCTGGTCCAAATTGAAATGATCAGATAGATCGCTATTCCGGCAACACCACCCATCATCTCGTAGAAACTGATCACCGAAGCCTTTTGATGGCTGACCAGTTTTTTATTCAGTACTGTGAAAAGCCCTGCAAGAAATGCCGAAATAAGGGCAACGACCATACCCAGCAAATACCTTGTCTCGAACCTGAAAATCAGATACAATCCAAGGATGATCAAAAGACCAATCAATACCTCAATCGCATTAATGCGCTTCCTGAAAAAGAAAGGTTCGAGTAAACTTGTAAAAAGGGTGGTTGTCGCAAAACATCCAAGTGTTACCGATATATTTGAGAGTTGTATCGCACCAAAAAAGGTGATCCAATGAACTGCGACAATTACACCAATCCCAAAAAGTTTGAAAAATTGGATCTTACTGATTGACAGGTCCGTTTTTTTAAATTTCAGGAATACATAAAATGCAATCACGGCAATCAACATCCTGTAAAAGACCAATAAGGGGGCTGGCAAAGTGATGAGTTTACCAAGAATTGCTGTAAACCCGTAGATGATTACGATAAAATGGAGTTTCAGATGGCTCCTGAGATGAAGATTTTCCAAAGTTATAATTTTGTGCAAAGATAGCGGTTGATTTCCAACAAACCATTCCATAAAGCAGGAAGCAATTCACAAAAAAAATTGCGTAAACTCCTGAAAAATTGATCAATCTTTTTCGTTTCTTTGTTAACAGAATAGGTTCATGGTGGTAGTGTACTGGGAAAACACATTTTTGGGAAGCTGGCAGCTGGCTGCTGGCAACTGGCATCTTCCAGAGTTTGTAAATCTACCTCTTTCAATTAAGGGATATATCTATAATATTGATATTCAACAAAATGAATTATAGGTGATTATTGGATTTGATCGTGAATTTAGCTTTGAAGATCAGCCAGTTGCCAGAAGCCAATAGCCAGTTGCAATTTATACAAATTTAAGTACAGAAAAATTTATTTTTAATTCAAAAGCTATGAAACGCTTTATTTTTTGTTTTTCATTCATGATTGCAGCAGCA
>CAIYPA010000036.1 GCA_903927965.1 uncultured Bacteroidia bacterium
TGTTGTGTGCCGGCGCATCCAGAGTGGTTTTACAGCAAAGGGATTTCCTTTGGTGTCATAGGCATAAAGTTCATTGGGAATCACTGTGAATGCACATCGGGTTCCGGTAAATCCTGCAGTTTTTGAAAAACTCCTGAATTCGAGTGCCACACTTTTGGCTCCTTCAATTTCGAAAATTGAGTGTGGAATAGCTGGATCTGTTATATATGCTTCATATGCAGCATCATACAATATAATGCTTTTGTTCGCGATTGCGTAATCGACCCACTTTTTAAGGACTTCCTTGGTTGCAACAGTTCCTGTAGGATTATTTGGAAAGCAGAGAAAAATCAGGTCGGGCCGTGTTGAAGGCAATTCGGGAATAAATCCATTTGCTTCGTTGCATGGCATATAAATGATGTTATCGAAGTAACCATTCGACTGACATATCCCAGTCTTTCCCGACATGACAGTTGTATCGGCATATACCGGATAAACCGGATCACTAATTGCAATAATATTTTGATTGCCAAAAATTTCCTGGATATTTCCGGTGTCACATTTTGATCCGTCCGATACAAATATTTCATCAGGCGAAATTTCAACACCCCGTAATCGATAATCATTTTCAGAGATCGCTTCACGTAAGAAATCATATCCCTGCTCAGGGCCGTAGCCTTTGAAACTTTCTTTTCTCCCCATTTCGTCAACACCTTCATGGAAAGCCTTTAGAATTTCAGGCGTGAGTGGTTGTGTCACATCGCCGATTCCCATCCTGATGATATCCTTGTCTGGATTTAATGCTGCAAATTCTCTGACCCTGCGGCTGATCTCGGGAAATAAATACCCTGCTTTTAATTTCAGGTAGCTCTCGTTAATGTATGCCATTTAATATAAGGTTTTTGTGTTAATGACTGATATTATCCATGCGTTAAGGAAGGCAAAGGTATGAAATATTTATCTTGGATTTTTGAATTGACATTATGGTTGCAATTAAGTTAAGATGTTATTGTCTTAACATATAATGTATGTAATTGTAAATTAGATAGATAGATTATTTCATTGTTGATTTTATATGAAATCAGGATTTTGATGTAAAGTATTTTAAGGGCTGGAAGATATTTCAAATCCTGCCTAGTTTTGGAAAATTAATTTGAAAACTGGTTTTTGACCCCGTGAAACACCCAACTCATTATACACTTCATAAGCAATTGTCATTGAGATCAGCTCTTTTCGCATCTGGACTGTTGACTCATCCCAAATCCACCGCTCAGCGAACTGAATTTTGCTGATTTCCTTTCGTGTGAACAGTTTCTCCTCTTCCATTTTCCGGATTTGTTCAATCGATAATTTTTCTCCGGTAAAGTAGTCGTAGGCGGTTGCCCTTCCTTTGTAAACGTTTTCGAAAACCTTGTCAATAAGAGTTTTGCGATCAAATTTAGCCAAACACTCAACTCCCCAGGCATCAGTCGAATCACGGTTGATCAGGAACGTATCATAAATTATTTCACCTACCGGTACAATCCCGGCCGATGGTTTTACATTTTCCGAATTTTGACAAGCTGAAAAGAAAATCACCAGAAAAAGAAACTCAAGGCTGATTTCTGTTAAATGTAAGCCTTTCGCCCTTAACATCTTCAAAAAATGTTCCGGCAGAATTTGGATTATTGTTTTCATAAACGATGTTGCCGTTTACAAATGTTTGATTTATAAAGTAATAGAATGATTCCCCTTCGAATGGCGACCATCCGCATTTGGAGAGGATATTCTCTTTGGTAACTGTCCACCGGGATGCATCAACGAGCACAAGGTCTGCTTTATATCCCTTGCGGATATATCCTCGTTTTTCAATCCCAAATAAATCGGCCGGGTTATGGCACATCTTTTCAACGACTTTTTCAAGCGTGATCTTGCCATTTCGGCTAAGTTCAAGCATTGCAACCAGCGAATGTTGGACAAGTGGTCCACCCGAAGGCGATTTGAAATAGGTTTGATCTTTCTCTTCGAGCGTATGGGGGGCATGGTCGGTCGCGATTACATCGATACGATTATCGGTTAATCCTTTTAACAATGCCTGACGATCATTTGCCGATTTGATTGAAGGGTTCCACTTAATATGTGTCCCCAGTTTTTCGTAATCAGATTCTGAAAACCATAAATGATGGACACATGCCTCACAGGTGATCTTTTTTCCTTTTACAGGTCCCGCATCAAAAAGTGCTATTTCGCCAGCAGTCGAAAGGTGCAGGACATGCAGCCGGGTTCCAAATTTCTTTACCAATTCAACTGCTTTCGACGTTGATTTAAAGCAGGAATTTGTGTCCCTGATTTTTGAATGTTCCCAAATCGGAACGTCTTCGCCATATTTTTCGCGTGCCTGGGCAATGTTTGCCTGAATGATTTGTTCGTCTTCACAATGTGTTGCAATCAGCATCTTCGACTTTGCAAATAAGGCTGACAGGGTTTCTGGATTGTCAACCAGCATATTACCAGTTGAGGAACCCATAAATACCTTTATTCCGCAAACATTTGAAGGATCTGTTTTTAGCAACTCTTCCAGGTTTTCGTTTGTAGCACCTATATAAAAGGAGTAATTGGCCAGAGAAACTTTAGAAGCAATTTGGAATTTCTGTTCCAATAACTCTTGTGTAACGGTTTGTGGGACAGTGTTGGGCATCTCCATAAAAGAGGTGATTCCACCAGCGATTGCGGCATTGGATTCTGTTTTGATATCACCTTTGTAGGTTAGTCCTGGTTCCCTGAAATGAACCTGATCGTCGATTACTCCAGGAAGAAGTAATTTCCCCGAAGCATCAATAACCTCCGATTGCGCGAGAATATTTGCTGGAACAGCCTCCCTGAAAATTTTTTCAATAATTCCGTTACGGATCAGGATACTGGTGTCCCTTAAGATTTTACCTTCATTTACAACTTTGGCATCTTTGATGACGATGTCTTTCATGATAAAATTTTAATTGTTTATCGTTATTTAATTAATTATGGTAGTTGACCTTTTAAATGTGAAAGTAGTTAAAATATTTTGGTTTTAGTCAGTTTTTTTTGAAGGGTTTAAAATAACTCCTGATTTTCATTTTTAAAACTCCTTTAAAAGCTTCACCAAAAATTCCGCCGCTCATCTTTGAAGTCCCTTCTTTTCTGTCAGTAAAAATAATGGGTATTTCATTGATCTTAAATCCATGTCTCCAGGTCCTGAATTTCATCTCAATCTGAAATCCATATCCCTTCATTTTAATATTTTCAATGCCTATGTTTTCGAGAACTGCTTTTCTGTAACATTTAAATCCGGCAGTCGTATCCATGATTGGCATTCCAGTGACTTTTCGTACATAAACAGAAGCAAAATACGACATTAAAACTCTTTTGAGCGGCCAATTAATTACATTAATACCTGATTTATAGCGTGATCCAATTGTCAAGTCAAATCCCTGATCGTGACAGGACCGATAAAGCCGAACAAGATCGTTGGGGTCATGAGAAAAATCAGCATCCATTTCGATTATATAATCGTAACTGTGTTCAAGTGCCCATTGAAAACCTGTTATATAGGCTGTTCCCAAACCCAATTTACCTGATCGTTCAATTAAATATAGTCTATTTGTAAATTCAGGGATTAAATTTTTAACGATAGTCGCTGTTCCATCGGGCGAATTGTCATCCACAATCAGGATGTTGAAATCAACTTCAAGGGAAAATACTTTTCGAATTATTCGAGATATGTTCTCTTTTTCGTTGTATGTTGGAATAATTACTATGCTTTTGGACACCTTATTTTTGTTTATTTTAAGGTGTAAATATAATATATTTGATAATTAAAATCTTTATTTATTGATTTTGATCACAAATTTTCTGAGAATATCATCGATAA
>CAIYPA010000037.1 GCA_903927965.1 uncultured Bacteroidia bacterium
AGAAGGAATGTATCTGATCCTGCGTCCCGGTCCTTATGTTTGTGCTGAATGGGATTTCGGAGGCTTGCCCTTCTATTTATTAAGTATTCCCGATATCAAAGTACGGTGTATGGATCCCCGTTATACACAACCTGCTGAACGATATATCAAAACCCTGGCTCTTCAGGTAAAAGAGCTTCAGGTTACCAAAGGTGGCCCGATTCTGATGGTGCAAATCGAAAACGAATATGGCAGTTATGCCAATGATAGGAATTACATGAAATGGCTGCAGGATGTCTGGAAGAAAAATGGCATTGAAGTGCCGTTTTATACCTCTGATGGTGCGACTCCATTTATGCTCGAAGCTGGTTCTTTGCCAGATGCGGCGATCGGTCTTGATCCGGGCGCCAACGCTGCCAATTTTGCCGAAGCAACAAAAGCCAATCCAAATGTCCCCTCCTTTTGCAGCGAACTCTATCCAGGTTGGCTGACCCATTGGGGCGAAGAGTGGCAACGTCCAGACACTACAGGTCTCCTCAAAGATGTGAAATGGCTCATGGACAACAAAAAATCGTTCAACTTTTATGTGATCCATGGCGGGACCAACTTCGGATACTGGGCGGGTGCAAATGCCTTTAGTCCAACGCAATACCAACCCGATGTGACGAGCTACGATTACGATGCCCCGATCAACGAAATGGGTCAGGCGACCCCCAAATATTATGCGTTGCGCAGATTGCTGGCACAATACAACCCTCCGAAAACCAAGGTGCTGCCAGTCCCTGCCGCATTGCCTGTGATCGAAATCCCGGAAATAGCAATGAGCACCTCAGCTTCCGTATGGGAGAATCTCCCAACCCCGATCCTTTCCTCCCAACCAAAACCAATGGAGATGTTGGGACAGTCGGGTGGATTTATCCTTTACCGTACCAACCTGATCGGTCATAAAAAGGGAAAACTCCGGATAACCGAACTCCACGACTATGCCACCGTTTTTGTGGATGGGAAGTACATCGGCAAGCTCGACCGAGGCAAAGCAGAAAATATCATCGAACTTACAGCTTCGGTCTCAGTCAATCCTCAATTGGATATTCTGGTTGAGGGGATGGGGCATATCAACTTTGCAGAGTACATGATCGACCGCAAGGGGATTACCGAACGTGTTTCCCTCAATGGCATGACCCTCATGAACTGGCAGATCTACTCCCTTCCGTTTGACGAAGCTTATCTGAACAACCTTCAGTTCCATGTTGGCGAGAAGACCCAACCCGGCAACTTTTTCAAGGGTGAATTCCAGCTCACAGCAGTTGGAGATACCTATCTGGACCTAAGTCAATGGGAGAAAGGTGTTGTTTGGGTCAACGGCCACAACCTTGGACGTTACTGGCAGATTGGCCCTCAAAAGCGTTTGTACTGCCCTGCCCCCTGGTTAAAAAAGGGGAAGAACGAGATAGTGGTTTTTGATCTGCATATGTTGGCCCCGAAAACGGTAAAAGGGGTGAAAAGCTTGTAAGACTTGACTTTCCAAATCTTGAGTCCACTCCGAAAAGCCTACTTCTGCCACAAAGACACAAAGGCTCAAAGGCTTCACTAAGTGCATAGTGTTGATATGCAAATCTTTGTGAAATCTTAGTGTCTTAGTGTCTTTGTGGCATTTTTCGTTTTTATCTTTTCGAAGTGGACTTAATCTTTAAGATTTGGAAAGCCAGCCAAACCAAAAGAAAGAAAAAAAATATGCCTGCTAAAGACGATATTTCAGTGCCGCTACAATGCAAAGAATTCATTGAAACTGCAAAAAAAGTAAATCCGTCAATAATCTAAGAATCCTTAAACAATGTGATCCCGAACATTAATTCCCCAGACATTTTTTGGTAGTTTATTCCTTTGAAAAAATTACTTTTGGGGGAATAAAAATATTATCATGACAAATTTCGTTAAGACCAAATACCACCTTCAATCGCTTTGCTGCGGCGCAACATTGGAAGACAACAACTGGGAGTTAAATTGCCCAAACAACGAAAAACCATCCCTTCTCAGGGCAATCTACAATGACAAGCAATTGTTTGTTGATGAGACACTTCCTGGCTTATATAAATTTGCTTCATGGCTGCCAGTTTCAAAGACTTTGAAAGGGTCGGGTGCACCGGTTA
>CAIYPA010000038.1 GCA_903927965.1 uncultured Bacteroidia bacterium
CTGAATACGATAGATTTCTGCACAAGTGTTCCAAAGTTAGTTAACTGTATGAATATGTGTTACGCTTCGCCGGCTCTAAAATCCTTCACTTTTCCGGCAACTTTAAATTATTTGACTAATTTATCGTATACATTCGGTTGGTGTTATTCCCTGAAAACATTGACACTGCCAACAAATGCACCCGAAGTAACCACGTTGTATCAAGTTTGTGCCAATTGCTACGTTTTGAGTTCATGTACGTTGCCATCTGCTTTGACAAAAGTGACTACCCTCTATCAGGCTTTTATGAATTGTTATGAAATGACAACATGCATCTATCCACCGATAATGGATGCAGTTTTAACAATGTACTGTGCTCATTTTTACAATAAACTATTGACTTCAATAACATTTCCAACCAGCATGAATGCCTGTACAACTGCCGGCCAGGGATTACAGGGATCAACATCTTTGGTTACTTGCGTCATGCCTTCTTCAATGAATGCGATGCAAAATTTGAACGCCTTTTTATTTGGGTGTGCAGCATTAACTTCGGTAACTCCAACTCCATCCTTGCCTGCTATTACTGATATTAGTTCTTTCACATCGTCAGATTTACTGTTATCCTATTTTGGACAAGTTACATTTCCTGCAATTCAGGTGAACGCCGGGGGCATTACATCCGGTCGCCTTTTAACCTCATTTTATCAGCCTACACTCCGGGTATCAATTTTTAATATATCAAGTGGTCCGCTAATTGGAAATATGATGACTTCGGTTGAAATAGATTGGGCCAATTCTACCTATGGAGGGACATCCCCTCAAATATTACTAAACTATCTGAATCTGTCAAGCTCAGAAATCAATAGAATACTTACAGCCTTGCCAACTGTTTCCGGAAAAACAATAAATGTTAGTCTGTGCACAGGCTCTGCCGGGTGTACCCCTGCAATCGCAACTGCAAAAGGATGGACCGTCGTAAAATAGTTACGTCGGATTACAAGCACTCCGGATGAGAGAAGCCATCTGAGAATTGATTATAAAACCCCGGGATATCAATCGGTATTCCGGGGTTTTTGTCCTTTAGCCTCAAGGTCTCAAAATCTAAGTTTGGGGAAAATTCAGAAAATGAATGAAGCATTGTTGCTAATTATTGGGCCTGTGGCTGCCTCATTTGCTACCTGGCTTTTTGCGATGCGAAAAAGCGCCGCCGAAGCAAGTTCGAAAGAGCTGGACAATACCGCAAAGATCGTTCTGATGTGGCGTGAACTTAGCGAAGGGATGGAAAAACGGTTCAAGGAGGAGATAGACCAGCTTCGTAAAGACAATTGTGACCTGGAGCAGCAGGTAAAAAACGTTGTCCAGGAAAATGAAGCCCTTCGAAAAAAAATGCACCTGCTGGAAGAGGAAAACCGTAAACTAATCAGCCAGCTTAAAATCTTTAACAAAAAAAACGCGACCAATGAGTAAAGTAGACCAGCAAGCCGCTTTTCTGCAGGATGCAGCAAAATTAATTCAGAAGGCTCCTCAATTTGGATTGACCATTACCGGAGGGGAACTCTTCCGAACTCAGGAACAACAGGATCTTCATTTCGCTTCAGGGAAATCGAAATTGCGTCATAGCCTGCATCAGGATCGCCTTGCGATCGACCTTAATTTC
>CAIYPA010000039.1 GCA_903927965.1 uncultured Bacteroidia bacterium
GTTCATGATTGTCGATTTCCCGACATTCGTATAACCTACAAGTGCAACCCGGACCATCTTCCCACGGTTTCGCCTCTGGACCATCATTTGCTTGTCGATGAGCTCAAGTTTGGCCTTTAAGAATGAAATCCTGTCAAGGATAATCCGCTTATCGGTCTCAATTTGTGATTCGCCAGGTCCCCTTGTTCCGATACCTCCCTGCTGACGTTCAAGGTGGGTCCATAAACGGGTCAGTCGTGGGAGCATATACTGGCATTGTGCCAATTCGACCTGAGTTTTTGAATGTGCAGTCTGCGCCCTTTTTGCAAAGATATCGAGGATCAGGTTTGTGCGGTCCAGAACCTTGCAATTAAGTGCTGGTTCCACATTCCTGATTTGGGTTGGCGTCAGCTCATCGTCAAAAATCACGCTGTCGATGTCGTGGACTTTCACATAATCGGCGATCTCCTGAAGTTTTCCAGATCCAACAAACGTACCGGGATGGGGGGTATCCAACCGTTGGATGAACCTTTCCCAAACTTCTGCCCCCGCAGTATCGACAAGGAATTCAAGCTCGTCGAGGTATTCTTTAACCTGTTTCTCATCCTGTCGGTTCGTAATCAAACCAACAACCACTACTTTTTCTTTTTGAACCGATGTATCGTGCATTCTTACCATGGTACAAAAATAGTACATTTTATTCCAACTTTACAGAAGCCTATCAAATTGGAAATCCAATAAAACAACCCATAAATTTAGATTACTTTTGCCAACCTGAACGATTTAAAACAAGTTGAAACACATGCTATCAAGATACATCACGCTATTTATTTTTTTTGCAATCCATATTCATGCAAATTCCCAGATTTCGGAAAAGATAAAAAAAGAGGCCAAGGACCAATCAACCTATGCATTAGAGCTTTGCAAGAACCTGCATGAGAATCCAGAATTGTCATTTCAGGAATTTGAGACATCCAAAAAATTGTCTGCCGAATTGCGAAAAAATGGCTTTGAAGTAACCAACAATTTCGGTGGGAATAATGTGGTAGGAGTATTCAAGAATGGCGATGGCCCTGTGATCATGCTCCGTACAGATATGGATGCCCTTCCCCTTGAGGAAAAAACAGGTTTCAAATTTGCGAGTGTTAAAAAATCGACCGATTCCAAAGGCAATCAGGTTCCGGTCATGCATGCCTGTGGGCACGATATCCACATGTCGGTTTGTATGGGCACGGTACGGTCCCTTGTATCCTTGAAGAACGAATGGAAAGGAACACTGATCATTGTTGCCCAACAGGCCGAAGAGGTCAGTGGAGGTTCCAGCAAGGCAATTGAATCCGGATTATTTTCCAAATTCCCAATTCCAGATTGTGCGCTGGCATTTCATATCAATCCCGAACTGGAATCAGGAACGGTTGGACTTGTAGGCGGAACTGTATTTGCCGGTGTCAAAACGGTTGAAATTGTCGTTTACGGTAAAGGGGGACATGGTGCATATCCAGAAAAATGTATCGATCCAATTGTAATTGCATCGCGTATCGTGCTCGACCTTCAAACCATTGTCAGTCGGGAAATGAGCCCGCTTGAGCCGGTTGTGGTTACGGTAGGTTCGATCCATGGAGGAACGCGTCCCAATATCATCCCCGATGAAGTTAAACTCGAACTATCGCTTCGTTACTATTCCGTGGAAGCCATTGAAAAAGTCATTGTTGCTATCAGACGGATTTGCAGGGCAGCCTCCCAAATGGCAGGTATGCCCGACACTAAACTTCCAGATGTCAAAGTCTTACCTGTTGAGACGCCTCCGGTTGTGAACAATTCCAAATTAAGTGAAAAGTTGCAGGGTTTTGCCACCGAAATCATCGGTAGCCAAAATGTGCTGAACGTAAAACCCTCCATGGTAGCGGAGGATTTTGGCAAATATGGGTTAACTCCTGAAAGAGTGCCGATCTGCCTGATTTGGCTCGGAAGTACCAGTCACGATTTGTTAAAGGAACTGGATGCAAAAGGGGAAAAACCAGCACCGTTACACTCGCCGGTCCTAAACCCAGATTATGCAAAGACCATTGAAACAGGGATATTGGTCATGACCAATAACGTAATCCGTCTGGCAAAAAAGAATTAAATGTACCAACAATAAAACCGTCAAATTTTTAATGAATTTTCGGACCATTCAACCCGTTGTGGATTAAAAATAATCTTATATTTGTGGCCTCAAAAGTGGGGATTGGAAACAATAAGGGGGATTAGCTCAGTTGGCTAGAGCGTTTGACTGGCAGTCAAAAGGTCATCGGTTCGATTCCGATATTCTCCACAAAAAAGAGTTACAAACAATGTTTGTAACTCTTTTTTTAATTAAAGCAATAAATACATCTTATCCATTAAAGTCTTTTCCAACTGCCCATCAGAATTGGCAAAACCAATTACTACTTTATCTGCCAGGGACAGGATGGCTTCGTTGCATTTTTCAGAAGTGGCACGCGTTACACGTTTTACATCTTCCTTAAAGGAGCTAATAATGAGCAATCTCTGGCTTTGAATTGCTTTGAGGATTTCTTCATTCCATAAAGTCTTTAACCCCCGTGGCAAAACCATGATCAAGGGCTGGTTGCCCCTCAGCAAGATCTCAAACACATCTTTCTCTATCTGGGAATGGTTGCCGCAAACGATGCAGTTTCCGGCCGACCGTTGTTCCTTTGCCCAACTATAACTTTTAAGCACGACATCGGCAGGACATTTTTGGGAACAGAGAAAAGCTGTCTTGTGAAGCTTCAGAAGATCAAGGTTTCCAAGATATTCCATAATAACAATCCCTTCTTGTTTTAGCTAATATACCAAAATCTAGGGAATTGGAGATAATGTTTTCAAGGAAAAATTGGCTTCGATAAGAGAAATAAGAGGGTGTCCAAAAAGTCTGAAAAATTACCGCAAGGTTCGCAAAGATAAAATCGCAACGTTCGCAAAGAATTAAAATACTGACAATTAACTTTGCGATCTTAGCGAAACCTTGGCGAACTTTGCGTTAAAAGATACTTTTTGGACAGCTTCTTATTTTCAATTTTTTTACCTTAGTAAAAGAGCAATTGATCACTTCCAGTTTAACCTTATTACCTTATTTCCTGCTCTTTAGGGATATTTTTCTGAAAATCGAGTATGTTCAAACTTTATTATAGTGTCCGGGTGACTGGAAAGCGGTCAATCTTCGTGCATGCAGTTGCTCTAAGTCACCGGGACACCACGTTCTAAAGTTTGTTTGGCAGACTTCAACCTAATAAGGTTGGGGAAATGGAAAATAAGGTTTTTGGGGGATTTAATCTGCTATAGCCTTTGTGGTTTAGTGATAGCCTGACTTATGGTGACAGCCTTTCCGTGATAACCTGATTTCAAGTCAGACTATCACATCCATTGAAATATTCCGCGTTTACCAAGTTGATTTCAGCCGAGCAAATAAAAATTCCCCTTGGTCTCCCTTTTCCAAAGGGGGATACCCTTCAAAGGTTGATCAGAAGTCTTAAAAGATTGTCATTCTAAACCAAAAAGTCATATTAAAAGGAAGCAGAATAATCTTGAACGACTCCCCCTTTCGTGAAAGGGGGGAAGGGGGGATTTCAGAGCATCTATTTGATATATAAGTATTTAACAAAAGAAAGGCATTTTTGGTAAATTGTAATTTCCATCTTATATTTGCACCACATTAACATCACCAAAGATAGCATCTTTGGTCCGACGCTCCGAAAGGGGCGTTTCTCTTTTATTCCTCCTCTTCCTCCAAATCCTCAACCTCACCAAACAACGCCTTCCCCATCAGGTACTTGATGTCGTAATTAACGATAAAATCCAACTCCCCCTCCGTAAACCCATAATGCTGAGATAATAGTGTCCTAAATGGTTTGGATTGCTATTATCTGAAACATTATCAGGATACATTGCAAAAATAAGGTAAATAAGGTTTTTATCGCGGGTGCAAAGTAAGCATTCAGCTATGCACGTCTATATTTCAAAACAAAAGCCCCGGAGCAATTTTGCGTCCGGGGCTGCTTTTATGGAGGTAGGGTTACAATAGTGGCAGCTAAAAGTTAATTCAGTGGTTTCCAGTTGTTGGGGAGCAA
>CAIYPA010000040.1 GCA_903927965.1 uncultured Bacteroidia bacterium
AACATTATGCTAATTAAATAAAGCACCCTGGGGCTGAAGCCCCTTTATGTCCCAACGCACAAAAATAGCCGGAAAAAAATATTTTTCAACTCACTGCAACTACTTATTTCTCAATTACTTTTTTCCCAGGCTGAATCGCTGTCTTTTATCAGCTTACACCAATTCAACTTTTAACCTATCAAACATATTCACAATAAATGGTGGACTAAATGCGCAATTGTTCACACTGAGCAACAATTATACGGTTGAGCCTCGATTGGGAATCAAATATCGGTTTGGACCATCCATGACTTTAAGTTTTGCCTATGGACTCCATAGCCGGTTGGAACGGTTAAACTATTACTTTGTCAAAAACCAAATGAATGGGGAGGCAGTCAATAAAAATCTTGATTTTGCAAAATCGCACCATTTTGTATTGGGCTATGATCTAGGATTATCAGATTATTTACATTTGAAAATTGAAACTTATTATCAGCGGCTGTTTAACGTGCCTGTTATTGCAGACAGTTCATTTTCAATGATTAATCAACAAAACGATTGGTTCTTTGCTGAACGGTTGCAAAATACAGGATCAGGCGAAAATTATGGACTGGACCTGAGTTTGGAGAAGTACTTATCGCATGGATATTATTTTATGCTCACCAGTTCCGTGTTTAGTTCACGCTATAAAGGGGGTGACAATATCTGGAGGGATACACGGTACAACCGGAATTTCAATTTTAATTACCTGTTTGGAAAAGAGTGGCAAACAGGAAAATCCAAACAAAATAGCTTGGGTTTAAATGCAAGGATTTGTTTTCAGGGAGGTGACCATTATTCACCTGTCAATGCAACGGCCTCATTGACTGCCCATGATGCTGTTTTTGACGAAACACAGGCCTTTTCAAAACAGTTTTCACCCTCGTTTACGAGCCATTTCACTGCAAGTTATAAAATAAACAAAAAGAGGTCGTCACACGAAATTGCATTGAAGATTCTCAATGCAACAATGTATAAAGAATTTATAGGTTTTCAGTACAACTACCTGACACAGAAGGTTGACGAACGCAGGGAAGCACTTTTTATTCCAAACCTGAGCTATAAAATCGAGTTCTGATCAGGTGATTGGATATTGATTTGAAACATCGGTCAATACTTCACACCCAGTGTTCGTGACAAGGACAGTGTGTTCAAACTGGGCAGACAGTTTATGATCGACAGTCCGGGCAGTCCAGCCATCCAATTCGTCAACTTTTACACGTGGACGCCCCTCGTTGATCATGGGTTCAATCGTGAAAATCATTCCTGGTTTTAGCTTGGGGCCGCTGTTTTTCTTAGCGGCATGGTCAACCTGGGGATCCTCGTGAAAATGGATCCCAACGCCATGTCCGCAATATTCGTAAACAACTGAGAATCCCTGTGATATGGCGTATCTGGAAATAACATAACCGATATTGCCAAGATAGTTTCCTGGTTTTACCTGCTGGATGCCCAAATCGAGGCAGTGTTGAGTGGCGTTTATCAATTTATTGGCGGCTTCCGTAGTTTCCCCGACAGTGAACATTTTGCTCGTGTCGCCGAAATAACCACCCAGAATTGTTGTGATATCGATGTTGAGGATGTCGCCATTTTTCAGGACAACCCGATCAGAAGGTATACCATGGCAAATGACTTCATTGAGCGAAATGCAGCACGATTTTGGAAAGCCGTTGTAGTTCATGGTTGCCGGAATGGCACCATGTTCAACGATGTAATTGTGGATCAATTGATCCAAAAAATTGGTGGTGACTCCTTCCTTGACAAATCCGGCGATGTAAAGCAGCACATCTCCAGCCAGTTTCGAACTTTTGCGGATGCCTTCAATCTGCTCGGGGGTCTTAATTATTATATTCATATTCGATATTTGTAAAACTCGTAAAACGAACTGGCTTAACCAATTTGATAAATTAACGATCATGTTCATAGTTTTGTTCAGTGTTGAATTACGGATTTAACCATGAAAGGATTTTTTCGGTTTTTTCACCGATTGGCATGTATCCATCCAACCATCTGATTTTGAAACCTTCCCGTTCCATTTTCCTGAACCATGTCATTTG
Organism: uncultured Bacteroidia bacterium; assembly: GCA_903927965.1. GTDB lineage: Bacteria > Bacteroidota > Bacteroidia > Bacteroidales > Prolixibacteraceae > JAAFHB01. The sequence goes on from CAIYPA010000040.1 coordinate 2,076, forward strand.
TCGCTTTGCAAACTGATGAATGGCGATATTGAGCCCTTCAAACATTTCATCAAAGGTCAATTCACCTTGTATGTAATTTGTAAGATACTTGTATTCAAGTCCGTAATAAATCAGATCATCAGGTTTTAACCCTTTGGACAATAATCGCTCAACCTCCTCGACCATTCCGTTTTCAAGGCGTTGTTTTAACCTTGCAGTTATTCGCCGCCTCCGCGAATCACGGTCGTATTTCACACCCACAATTAAACTGTTGATCACCGGAAATGAGAGATCCGTACTGGGATTTGCCTTACAAAACTCTTCTATTTCAATTGCCCTGATTGCCCTCTTCCGATTCTCGGTATCGCTTGTGTTATTAATTGATTTATAGGACTTTAGAATTTTAACCAATTCATCAAGCGTCAAAAGTTGCAATTCGCCTCTTCGTTGTTCATTTACAGGAACCTGGATCAACCTGTAACCTTTTAAAATGGCTTCGAGGTACATTCCGCTCCCGCCGCACAGCACCGGGAATTTTTCCCTCTCTTTTAGTTCGTCATAGACTTTAAGAAAATCGCGCTGAAACTCAAAAACATTGTACTGGTAGCCAGGTTCGGCGATATCTATCAGGTGATAAGGGACATCTGAACCATTGATCCTATATTCTTCAATGTCTTTGCCGGTTCCAAGGTCCATCTCGCGGTAAACCTGCCTCGAATCGGACGAAATGATTTCGCCACCAAGTCGATAGGCAAGGTTAACCGCTACTTCCGTCTTTCCCGATGCAGTAGGCCCAAGTATGGTAACCATGTCATATTGTAATCCCTTCATTTCGCCACTAAATTGTTGGGCAAATTACTTTTTTTTTGCAAACCATGCATGATCCTAAATTAAATTCACATTATTTTTTTGTCGTCCAGAGGAGGCAAAGGACAAAAAAGACCGGTTATTGCCGATCTTTTTTTGTATAAAATGCGATAGATAACGAAAAATTAGATTTTTTTGATTATCAAGTTCGCATATTTTTAAATTGTTGATTTTTATAACGTGATCAATCTATTGATCGAATGATTATTTGACAAAATCAATATCAACATTGACATCAATTAATGCGGCTATATTATTAGCAAAACGGGACTCTATTACTATATTATAATCGCGAGGAGCCACCTTGAATTGTGAAGTCACCTTCATTTTAGTACCACCGGCACTTACTACAATAGAACCAGTCTGTTTTACTTTTTTAGTCACGCCGTGTATGGTTAAATCACCTTCGACTATTGCATTGTAAGTGCCGTTTGTTGCAAAACGGATCTCATTAAGATTGATTATTTTGCCACTGAATTTAGCTTTGGGAAGCCTGGCTGACTCCATGTAACTTTCGTTGAAATGCTCTTGCATCAAGGTTTTCGGAAACACAAACGACATAATCGGAATTTCAATTGCTATATTACCATTTGACATCTCCATCAACGATACTGCCTGCCTGGAGTGAGCTTCAATAGTTTCCGTTGGCGTTTTGGAAGAAAACCATAAATGACCATTTTTGACAATTAACCTGGTTTGTCCAAAAGTAACCAATTGCATTGCAAGTAAGAGTACTACAAATAATAATCCTTTTTTCATCATTAATTCTCCTATAATTTTTGTGAGGAACTTTTTAAATTTTATTACTCCAATAAATATTAAGTTCCGTTAAATATTTATCTGACGGTTAACATTTTTCAATTATACGGTTTTCGCGTGTATCACCAAATAAATGAATATTAGGCAAATATAAAGTTTTCATGATTGTCTGACTTTGAAACAGAATTTTTAATTCCCTGTTATAAAACATGTTTTTCTCCCCCACGACCCAGGAAAGTTAGATTTCGTAACACTTTCTTTAAAGACCGATTGGGGTTTTAAATCTTACGGACTCACTTTAGGGGATAGAAATCCGTTCCCATAAATCACAGATCAAAAATCAGGTCAGGAAACCGATATTCCTAATATTCGTAGAAAATTAAGTCGCCTGAAATGTCTTTCAAAGATTTTGTGCCACAATGGTCAAGGCTTTTGCCAAAGGCACTGGTATTGTTGATAGACGAGATTATTGGGGCCAAGAGGGTTTTCCGGCCAAATAAAATAATATTGAATGAATAAACCGGAGTTTTAACGATAACCCACCCTGCGGCCGTTCAGTCGTTCCATTGGCCACATTTTGGGTGATCACCCAACTTACAAGATTATTTTGGAGGTCAGGTATTTAAACCAAGTCCTTATTTCGTCCATTAGCAGGGCATCCTGTTCAGAAGGGCACCTCAACTTGTAATAGTTGACCGCGTCATCAAACTGATCGGTTGTAATCCGATAGCCTATCTTTGCAAGAAACGGATGCACTTCCTGTGGCGCCAACCCACTCATCTTTTGGCGTAAAATCCTGTCATACTTCAAATTCAGGATGAAATCAATTGCCTTTTGCGTTGCCATGGTTTAAATCTTTAATGGATTAGGATCATCATCCGACCAGCACTGACAAGTCAAACGAATACACGATTTAAAGATAGGCTATCTTTCCTTAAAGGTTGCTTATCATTGAACATTTTACCTTAGATTTCACCTTAATTTAAAACAATAGGGGATTTAATTGGTTAATGTTAAATTTATGTAAAAATCTGCAACCAAGATAATTATTCTATCTTTTAATTATTTTGTATCTTTCGATGAAAAAGTAAATGATCATAAAATGAAAAAACTGGTTAAAATCATCGCGTACATCGTCCTTTCGATTCTTATTATACTGATTGTCGTTGCATTGATTGCGCTGCCAAAAGTAGCCAGAAATTATATCAACGAACATGGCAAAGAGTTGATTGGCCGCAAAATATCTGTCAATCAGGTTCATATAAATTATTTTAAGGGCAACCTCAATATTGTGGATTTTAAACTTTTTGAAGCCGATGAAAAAAACCCTTTTGTCAGATTCGACTCACTTTTGATTGTCTTTAAACCCTGGCATCTGGTTTCATCAGAATTGGTGATTGAAAAATTTCGGTTGGTCAAACCCGAAGTGACCCTTATCAGAAAGGATACAATCTTCAATTTTGACGATATCATCGCCTTTCTGAACTCTAAACCAAAACAGGATTCAACAACCAAACCGTCAAAACCTTTCAAATACATTTTAAAAGATATTACGCTCGATCAGGGCAAGTTCACTTTCTTTGATAAAGGGATCAATTACAAGAGTACATTAAATGATCTGGGATTTACAGTTCCATATATCAGCTTTAACGAACAGGAAACGAGCGAAGCGGGAGTCAAATTCAGTCTCGAAAGTGGTGGATCGGTCCTCGCAAAGATGGGGTTTAACAGGGCAAAAGGGATTTATACTGCAGACTTTACAATCGACCGTCTCAATATAGCCCCGTTCCTACCTTATACTAAAGATTATTACAGACTGAATGCGATCGAAGGTAGTTTGGGTGGTAATTTCCACGTAAATGGGAGCATTGCAAAACTTGATTCCATTGTGTTCCGTGGGGATGGGAATCTCACGGATTTTTCGGCCAAAAGTCCAACCAACCAAAAAGTATTGGGTGCAAAAAATGCGAAGGTGATCCTGAAAGATTCCTATCCTATGAAATTTGCGTTCAACTTTGATCAAATCTCGTTGACTGAACCTTACATCTATTTCGAAATGAAGGACTCCACCAATAATTTGATCAATCTGATGGTTCCAGATACTGCCATGAAAGAAGAGCCTTTTAATTACTTTTATAAAATTAACCATTTCGAGATGGCAAACGGGATACTCGATTTTCGTGACAATACCTACGAAGCCCCTTTTGATTATCATCTGACAGAAATAGCCCTGAAAGTTGATTCAATATCTTCGGTCGATAAGTGGATCAAGGCCTTTTCCACCATGCGGTTGAACCAGAGGGGCAAACTTAAAGCTGAGCTGGGGATCAATCCTTCTGATCCATTCGAACTCAACGTCAATTATGTGGTCACCAATTTCCAATTGGCCGACCTGAATATCTATTCGCGACATTATGTCGGTTTTCCGATCCTGCTTGGGAACATGTATTATCAGGGAAAAACAGTCATCAAGGCACGCCAGATCAACAGTGAAAACAAACTGATCATCCGGAACGCCAAATTGGGCAAAAAGACTGGAGGTCTCATGAACATACCCCTGAAGCTTGCGCTTTATATTCTGAAAGATATCAATGGGGATGTGATTCTCGACCTTCCGGTGACAGGGGACTTGAATGATCCTAAGACAAAAATCGGAAAAATAATCTGGACTACCCTTAAAAACCTGATCGTTAAAATAGTTGCCTCACCGTTCCGTGCATTGTCAAATGTGGTTGGGATTGATCCTACCGAAGTAAAAGGGCTACAGTTCAATTACGCAGATACCACACTTACCGACAATCAATTACGCAGGATAAAACTTTTTACAGATTTGGAGAAGAAAAAACCTGACATGAAAATAGAACTTAACTATTTTAATGACAAGGAGTTGGAAAAGAAGGAGATTGCATTAACCGAGGCTGGGAAATTATTTGGATTGGAAACCGGTACAGACGCAAAAAAAGAACCTACAAAATTCGAAGCTTTTTTGTCAGGCAAAGTTCCCACCGACACGGGAACTGTGATTTCCAAATCGATTCAATTGCTTGGAAATCATAAACTTGATTCAATACAGCAATTATTTTCGCTTATCAGGATTCATAAGATCGAAGCTTCGTTGCGCAGTGTATATGATTCTACAAGGATAAAGGTAGTCGTCCCAAACAATGAAACGCCCGAAAATGTAGGCAGCAGGCCAGTTTTTGAATTAAAATACAGCATTGAAGAATGATCCCTTTTGATAAAATATTTGGCGTTGCAGATAATGGCCTTGAAAATTCGTCCTTTCACTGATAAATAGGTTGTTCTCACTGAAATTGACACTTTCTGATCTATGCAAATGTTAAATTTGCAATTCGATTCCATTATCAATTATCCATGAAGAAATTGGAGTTTTTCTTCTTATCCGGCATTTTCACTTTGCTTACCTGGACAACTTTAAAAGCCCAGGTTCATTACTGTAACAACCTAAGTTTTGAACTTGGAAATTTTACCAATTGGACAGGATATACCTGGGTTTACAGTACTGATGTACCTTCGGCCAATACCGCAAAAGTCCAGGTAACGCTTCCAACCGCCAGGAGACAGGTGATCATGACCGATACAACAGCATACGATGTGAATACTGGAAATGCCTTACGGAAAATCCCTTCAGGATACAAATATTCAGCGAGGCTTGGTGATGCGATCACAAGTGCCGATTTAGGAAATTTCAGGGATTGGGAGCAAAGCTTAAAATACACAATGACAGTTGATTCGACAAATGCCCTTCTGGTCATGAAGTTTGCCCTTGTATTGCAATATGCCAGCGATCATACAGCTTTAATGGAACCCCGTTTCAAGCTTACATTGTTGGACGAGAAAGGGAATACGATTCCGGATTGTGCCAATTATGATGTCTATTCCACAAACACTACGGTTAAGGGATTTAATAGTTACACGCCTGCCGGTGCCAAAGACCCTATCAAATGGAGGGACTGGACAACCGTAGGCGCCAACCTTTTACCCTATTTGGGCCAAACCATCACCCTGGAGTTTATGGCTGCCGATTGTACAGGCCGGTTTCACTATGGATATGCCTATTTCGTTGCCGAATGCCGCCCACTAAACATCGTATTATCCTATTGCACAGGGGATTCAATTGCCAAACTAACTGCCCCGGTAGGTTTTGAAAAATATTATTGGAAGAACAGCAGCGGTACGGTCCTCGACTCAACACAAATTCTCAAAGTTATTAATCCTACCGAGGGGGCAGTCTATTCATGTAGCATGACTTCCGCAACCGGCTGTACTGTCACCTTGCAATCCACAATCAACAGATATTTAATTACAAACGATTTTAGTTCCGCTATGATCGACTGTAAATCGAATTTTGTTCAATTTACCAATTCATCCACAACGAATCGGGGCACGCTTTCCTACAATTGGGATTTTGCGGAGGGAGGGAGGGACTTCGACCGATAAGAATCCCCAGTATAAATTTGCAACTTCAGGTATGCACCGGGTAACATTAAAACTGGCTAATGCACCATCGACGTGTACCTCGACTTTAACAAAAACGATCGAATCCTTTTCACCTCCATTGGTTGGAATAAAAGGGGATTCTACCTATTGTCCCGGCGAAAGCATCTCATTAAAAGCATATGGAGCATATCGTTACCTTTGGAGTACCCATTCAACTGCTGATTCAATTGTCATCGGATCGCCTGGAGGAAAAATCTGGATGCTCGGATATTCAAGTACTGGTTGTGTGTCGGATACTATTTCCAGAAAAATAATTGAAGAACCCGACTGGCAATTTATATCCAACAGTGATACAACCCTTTGTATCGGGACAAGTTCTGTTCTTGCTGTCACTGGCGCAGTAAAATACCTTTGGAATACAAAAGAGACCACAAATTCGATTACCGTAAAAACCCCGGGGAGTTATTCTGTAACAGGAAATAATGCAAGGGGTTGTAAAAAAACGATATCGGTCAAAGTCATTGAATATGCATTCCCCAATACCAGCTTTACCTTTTCACCCGACCAACTAGACGCCAGGCACAACACGCTCATTTGTAAAATTCCGGCACAAGCCAATGTAAAATATACATGGGATATGGGTGATGGTTCTTCCACCGGATCCGGGGCTACTTATCTGCATCCCTATACTTTTTCAAATTCTGTTTTGGAATACCTTGTTAAGCTGACTGCAAAAAGCAAATACGAATGTGAAATAAGCACCTCCAAAACCATTGATGTCGTGCCATTTATACCCAATGTTTTTTCACCCAATGGAGATGGGATAAATGATATTTTTGTACCTGCCATGAATTTAAGGGTTTACGACCGCTATGGACTACTTCTCTACTCGGGGTCTGAAGGATGGAATGGCGCTTACAATGGCAGGACTGTCGATCCTGACACCTACTTTTATATTGTGACCTATACAGATAAAGCCCAACAAGTCATGACACTTAAAGGATCTGTAACCGTAGTCAAATAAACACCTGATGAGAAGATTAATTAAGTTTATACTGATCATTTTAAGTTTACCATCCGGTACAAAAGTCATAGCACAGGCCGATATCAGTATGGCTACTCACTGGTACAACAGGGCAAATTACAATCCGGCTTCCATTGCCCGGACAGAGTATCTTTATCTTTTTTCAAATGTAAGAAATCAGTGGGTTGGTGTAAAAGGCGCACCTCAGGTACTTAATTTACAGGCATCTGCCTACATCCACGATATCCATTCAGCCTTTGGCTTGTCTATCGTATCTGACAGAATTGGTGTCACAAAATCTTATAATCCCATGGTCACTTACGCATACAGGATTGCAAATGAGCGTGATTGGTCGTTCGCAATGGGGATTTCTGCTGGCGTGTTTTCCCGTTCTATCGATGGTTCCCTTTTTGAAGCCGTCACCATCCAGGACCCAGCGATTCAATATGACGTTTCAAGTACACTAAAACCAGATGCCAACATTGGTTTTGAGTATCAAACCAACCATTTTATATTAAGCCTTTCCCAAACCCATATGTTGTCAGTTTACAGGTCCGACTCACTGTTTTTGAACACAACCCATCGTTATGGTTCCCTGACTTATATAAACAACAATCCTGAATTGTTTAATTATCACTTTGGAATACAGGTAGTAAACAGGCATAACCTTACAGTAATAGAAGGGAAAGCTGGCATAAGGTTCAAACGGCCCACATATTTGGTTGGTGGTCCAAAAGAAATATTCGATATTGGGGTTACATACCGTTCTTCTCAACAAATCACACTGTTGTTTGGATTGAACATCTCCCAGAATATGAGGATTGGCTATGCTTATGATCAGGGATTTAGCAATGGTTATACACCTAACGGGACACATGAAATGATGATCGAATTCCGCATCCCAAGTAAAGCAGCCTCCACGAGGTGTAACTGTATAAATGCGGATTACTGGTATCATTAAAATCGAAAAGGACAGAACCGGGCGGCTCCATCCTTTTACTAAAACTAACCAAACTAACTAACCTAACTAAACCTAAACTTATGAAAAAAAATGTACTGCAAAGGTAAAGAGTCAAGTATGTGTTTTCCAAATTATTATAGTTAAAAAAAATTAAATCTTTCTAAAACCTTCAGGTTTTAGAAAGATTTAATTTTTTTTATTGTCGAATTACTTTTGTACCTTTCATGCGAAATGACTCTCTGAAATAACTGTTGAAAGACAATATTGCAATGAAAAACAGGAAACTCACAATTTCGGACGAACAAATGGCCCGGGAAACCCAAAGATTCCTTGTCCTGGTTTATGCATGGATGTCTTTTGCATTAGTTGTCACCGGTTTAACAGCTTATCTTATTGCCTCCTCGCCAGGAATGATCCACGATTTTTCCAACAACCGGATGATGATGGCTGGCCTTTGTATTTTTGAAGTCGCAATTGTAGTGATCCTGGTTGGTGGCATCAAAAAAATGGCGGAAGAAACAGCAGTACTTCTTTTTATAGCCTATTCTATCCTGAATGGTTTTACTTTATCGGTTATTTTTATGGTTTTTACCGAAGAATCTATCGCTACCGCATTTTTTGTAACAGCCGGGACTTTTGCTTTTATGAGCGCTTTCGGATACCTGACAAAATTTGACCTCACGGCTTTTGGAAACCTTTTGTTCATGGGATTATTGGGGCTTGTACTGGCCACTTTTATCAACCTTCATTATCAAAACGATGAAGTAACCTGGATTGCAACTTATTTTGGAGTTGTCCTTTTTATCGCGTTGATTGCCTATGATACTCAGAAAATAAAAAAAATGGTTGTTATTGGCAATGAAGGAACAGAAGAGGAAAAAAAGGAAGCCATTGTGGGTGCATTGACCCTGTACCTCGACTTTATCAATTTATTCCTCAAATTTCTGAATATTTTTGGGAAAAGGAAGTAATCGTAAATTGGAATTCAACTTGTCTAAGAATTTTGAAATAGGACTATGATAAAATAGATTATTATGAAATGGATCTTACGCCTTGGGACATTCTCCTTAATGTTGTTTTGGATAATGCCTTCTACTTTTGCGCAGTCTGAAAAGGATAAAACCGGTGGTCAGGGTGCAATGCCACCACCCGGGATTGCCCCTCCATCAACAAAATCAGCAAATACTCCGCAATCATTTACTCCGTCAGAAATTGATAAAAAGGAAGGACCTGTAACCCCAAAGATCAAACCAAAAGAGAGAGAAATATTGAATAATACTGATAATAAGGTAACTCCAGAAATCCAAAAGGATGATGTGGATATCGCTGAAATCGTTGTTCAGGTAGGACATCTAAAACCGATTAATGCTGTTGCGTTTTCAACTGATTCACGGTTTGTCTTTTCAGGAAGCAGGGACGCTACCTTGAAATTATGGGATGCTGCAATGGGAAAGGAAATCCGCTCATTCAAAAACGTGAAAGAGGAAATCAATTCGATTGCGGTAAGCCCTGATGGACTGTACATATTGACGGGGGATGACGGCCATGACCAAAATGTAAAGTTGTGGGAAATCGCAACCGGCAAAATGATCCGGAGTTTTAACGGTTTTCGTTATGGGATCAATTCGGTGGCAATCAGTCCTGATGGACAATTGGTCATCGCATGTTCCGAAAAACAGATTAAGGTCTGGAAATTGGAATCCGGTGACGAAGTCTATACCCTTGAAGGTCATACTGGTGATGTAAAATGTCTGGCCGTCAGCAACAACAACAGGTTTCTAATTTCAGGAGGTGATGATAAACTGATCAAAATCTGGGATCTGGCAACAGGAAAAAACTTAAAAACTTTTGAAGGGCACACTGAGGGAATATCTTCACTGGCACTCAGTCCCGACGGTAAGTTTGTGATCTCATGTTCTGCAAATGACCAATCAAGAATGTGGGATATGTCAACCGGGTCTCAGTCACAAACATTTGATTGCAACGGGGCATTGTCTTTGGCCATTAGTCCCGATGGAAAAAATGTTGCTTTCGGTGGCTTGGAGACCATTCAGCTGTGGGACATCGCCAAAGCGGAAAAAATCAATGAATTGAAGGGACACAAAGATGGCTGGATAAGATCACTTGCTTACAAATCTGACAGATACACTCTGATTTCAGGAGGTGAAGACCGGAGGCTAAAACTATGGAACAGCATTTCGGGCAAGGAAGAATGGTCAGCTGGGGGATTTTCACAACAAGTTACTTCGTTGGCATTGAGTGCTTCTGGTGATAAACTATTGGTTGGCAACGAATCAGGTGCCCTAAATTTATGGGATCTCGCAAATGGTCAACAAATCAAGACGGTTAAAAATACCATGGGGATCCAGGCGGTTGCCATTGATGGGACAGGAACAAAGATTTTTGCAGGTGGATGGGATTTTAAAGAACATTCAGCTGGATTCAAGCAATGGGATTTGGCCACTGGAAACCTGATAACCAGCTACAAATCTGAAGGTGGTTCCTGGGTTCAATCAATGGCGGTTGCCGATGACATGAAAAAGATTATCTGGACTTCGGGAACAAATCTGTTTATATCGGATATTCTTTCAGGTCAGAACCTAAAAACTTTTGGGAATATACGTCAATTCGAAATTAAAAGGTTAAGCTCACATGGGAAGTACGCGCTTTCATGTGATGACAATGGTTCGCAACTCCAGGACATCGAAACCGGAGAAATTCTGAAAACCTTTGAAGGATACAGGGGAATCCTAAGCAAAGACGGTAAGAATGTGTTACTAATTGGATACAATGAAGGAAACGGAAATCCTAAAGTGTTGCTTTGGGAGATTGCTACAGAACAAGAGATTGATAATCCATCAACAGACCGGAACAAAAATGCCAAAACGCTGGCTTATTTTATCAGTTCAGTTGCATTGAGTCCAGATCAGAAGTTTGCGCTTTGGTCTGTAAATAATGAGCTGCACTTTTGGAACATCGAAGAAGGAAAAGAGCTCTTTACCCTTTCCGGTCATACAAACCAGGTCACCGCTTCTGGTTTTTTTGCAAATGGCAAATTCTGCTATTCAGGAAGTCTGGATGCTTCTGTCCGGCTTTGGAACCTCGAAACCGGTAAAGAAATGGCGAAACTGTATAGTTTTTCCGATGGTGAGTGGGTGATCATTACCTCAGAGGGCTATTTTAATTCATCACCAACTGGAATTAATTATTTATCTGTCAGACAGGGCGATGCCATTTACGATTTCTCAAGTATCCAGGCTGCCTTCCAAAATCCTGCAATTGTCAAGGGGACTCTTCATGGCGAAGAAACATTGCTTGATCAAAAATTAGCGGAAATACTAACACATTATAGCCCCGTTTATTTTCCACGTACTCCAGATTTTGGACTTGGACTGATCGAATTTATCCTGATATTGGCCGTCCTATTTGGAACAATTCTATTTTTTTACAGGAGAAGACGCAAAAAAAATACTTAATGAAGAAGTGCAAATCATGAAAAAGAAACTTTTGACCCTATTTTTGGGATTCCTTGTTTGTTCACTTGTCCATGGTGGCAACCCTGAAAAACTTCTGGGAATAACCTTTGATTACGACAAAGGGGAAGTCACACTCTTCGTAGTAAGTTCGGGCTGCACGCAAAAAAATGATTTTACTTTTGAAATTAAAGGGGATAGCCTGACCGTTATCAGGAAAAAAACGGATGATTGCAAAGCCATGGAAAATCCTGAACATTTCACCTATTCGCTAAAAGAGGCAAAGATTGACGCTAACAAATCGTATGTCATCCTGAATAAATTCATTGTAAACCATAACATTGCAAAAATCAAATAATTTAAAATCTTAAAATCAAATTCATTATGATGAAAAAACATTTGGACTTAAAGTCATGGTTTTTTTTCCTGCTGGCTTTTTACTGTTTTCAACCAGTTTCAGCCCAGAAGACTGAAGTCTCAACGGTTTGTAAACTTCAAAAAATTGTAGTATTTACCGATAAAGCCATGATTACCAAGGAAGCAACCGTATCGGTCAAACGTGGGGAAAACATCATCAGGATATCTGGGATCACGTCCAACCTGATGGACGAATCGGTACAGGTCAATCTTATGGGGCAATCCGACCTTGGGATTTCCGAATTG
>CAIYPA010000041.1 GCA_903927965.1 uncultured Bacteroidia bacterium
AACGCCTTGTCGAGGCTGTTGCTGTCGTTGGCAAAAGGGAGTTTTAATAGGTGTTCGGGCGAAAGGAGCTTATACAGGGCAATCAATACCGTATCGTCATTTTTATCGTTGTTGCGCAATGGTTTGTCATATTCCCTGATATCGAACCATGTAAAGGTGATTTCATGTGAAATGATGGCAATGGCAGGTTCAGCAATTTGCTTGTAAAAGAAATCAGTTGTTTTGCCCGACAACCGCCCTTCCTCAAAATCGACGAATTGTTTGACCAGGTTTTTGTTTTCGGCAAATTCTTTTTCGAATAGGTTTGTATCAAAGATAAACCATTCGTAAATATTTGTCGCGATAAGGTGCTTTATCTCAAGGTTTTTGTGGGTGATCCGTTCACGCAGATAATATAAAACGAGTTCCTGAAATGCTTTGACATTGATGTTGTCGGTTTTGGGCATCTCTGCTTTATTGGTCGGTTTTTTGGCTTCGATAATAATACCCACTGTTCCGGTAGCACTGTTCGTATTGTGGATTACAAGATCGTTCCGGCCTTTTGTATTGATGTAATTGTTTGACCCATACCAGGTGCCTTTGAGAAAATCGGCAACCAGGTTTTTATGGAACTCCTCCGTTTCTGCTTCGTTGATCCTGTTCAACAGATTGATCAGGTTGGTTTTGAACAATTCGATTTCGTTTCTGTTGGCTTTTACCTTCAGGAATGCTTTGTTCAGAGATTTGCGCGGATTCAGGAGGTTAATTGTGTTCATCTGGGATTTGATATGAGGTATGCCATATTTTTGAAATTTTAATGCAAATATATGGTTTTGAATCGAAGAATGACCCCTGTTGATTCTTAAAGAAGTTGGTGGCGAATCAAATAATAAAAAAAGCCCGATGATTTCCTTACCGGGCTTAATTATTAATTGATAAGTCTGCCTTAAAACTGTAGGGTATATCTGTATCTATTTGATATACAATATAATATTAATCTAATTTACAGGGTCATTTCCAAATTTCCAAATTGCTGAATTTTCAAATCCTTTAATCGATCTTTGCCACGATCACGACATAATTCTTCCCATATTTTTTCGCGCAATTTGGGCAGGTTGTGTACCACATGTACTCTTTTGTAATGGTAAAACCTTTTGATTTTGCCAGACCTTCGAAATCCTTACACCATTTTCCTGTGTCCTTGAATGGCCCTTCATAAACTTTGCTATAAAATTTTCCACTGAAAGTCGTATTTTCAATTCCCGGAATATCCTTATCGACTGAGAGATACAAATCCATGTTCCATTTTGAGGTATGATCCGACAAGGCAATTGAATCCTGAAAAGCAACACCAGCTTTTTTAAATACTTTATCCAGCCGTTTCATGACCCGCCCGAAGTTAACAGGCATATAAAAAATTGTAAATACTTTGTCGCGGACGAATTTTTTGTTTTCCCATGTAAAGATCTGGTCATCCCAGGGTTTTGGATCAAATGGGGGGCAACAGATGGGTTCGGTTTCTTTTTGTGTTTCCATAGTAATCTGCTTGGTTTTTTAAAGATTATTTGTTAACTTATACAAAATTCTGAGACTTACGTCTTAAAGGACTCCAAATTTAATATCTGGATTGTGGAAATGCAAGTATTTTGTGAATTATCAAAAGGATGAATCTACTCCGAAAAGATAAAAACAAAAAATGCCACAAAGACCCTAAGGCACTAAGATTTCACAAAGACTTTAATATCAGTACTATATCCTTAGTGAAACCTATGAGCCTTTGTTGCAGAAAAAGGCTTTTCGGAGTGGACTCAAAGTATATATTATAGAACAATACAAAAAAGTTAAGATGGGTTTAAAAGTTGATTTCAGGGAAAAGCGGAGCGGTGTTTTGGATGAAATTGCCAGGTTGGACAATCAGTTGTATTGTGAGTTGTGCCATTTGGATACCGGAGATTATTGGATTGGAGATAAAATTATCATCGAAAGGAAAACGCTAACCGATTTTCTGGAATCGATCAAGACAGGAAGAATTTTTCAGCAAGCCTATCGGATCGCACAAACTGAGATGAATGGACTGATTATTCTTGAAGGTGACAAATCGATGGTCGAATCAAGCGGCATGTCCCGAAAGGCTGTCCAAGGGGCATTGATCCATTTGAACGTTTTTATTGGGGTTCCGGTTCTCCGCTCGAAGGACATTCATGAAACAGCTTCAATCCTTATTGGTCTCCATTCCCAGTGTCAACGCCTGGAATTGCCACGGAAAATGAAGGTCATTTCCGGGATAAAGGGTCTAAGGCTCTGCAAAAAACAACGGCAAAAACTTTTTCTGATCCAGAACATCCCTGGTATCGGTATCAAAAAAGGATTGGCACTTTTAAGGAATTTCAGTACTTTGGAGAATATATTGAAGGCGTCACAGGAGAATTTGGTTAAAGTTGACGGAATTGGCAATAAACTTGCAGATCGTATTTGTACAATCTTTCATGAACCGTTTTAAGCCAAAAGCCATTCTACAACAGGAATAACATGAATTGTTAAGCCATTCTCAGTCAATTCTTGTTTCTCATCCAAGGTTATTATTGTAATCTTTAAGGGATTAAGTTCACTTGCAGCCAATTTCAAGGCCTTTATTTCTCTGTTAAGAGTTTTTATATCGGTCAAGGTCAAGCATACCTGAATAATTTCCTGAACCTGCCGGTTGATATAAATTACAAAATCGACTTCAATTTGTTTTTTGTAATAAAAAAGTTCGTAATTCAAAGATGACCTTCTACGGACAAGTTCAAGAAAAACAAGGTTTTCGAGCTGACGACCTTTATTGGGCGTAGGACTATTCCCAATTATATTGGCTATTGCTGGATCAATAACATATATCTTGCGATAGCGAAGGGTTTCCTGTTTTTTGTATGAAAATTTTGGAAGGCAAATCATCAGCCATGCCTCTTCCAGATACGAGACATAATTCTTCGCTGTGTTGTCACTCCCAAGATCAAAAAGGTTCTTCAATCGGTTATAACTGATTTCGGTTCCATAATTTCCTGCAAGCCATACTGCCATCTCCCGGAATGCTCGTACATGCCGGATTTTATACCTGTATATAATATCGTGATTTACAATAGCTTCGAATAAGGTGGTCACATATTGCAGTGCAGGTTCTCCTGCAGCTATTTCTGGAAACCCTCCTATGTTCAAATAGTCTTCAAAATACCCAGACATCAACCCCTTATTTTTTGCCGTTACCGTATCGTTTATCCTCGACTGATGCGAAAGTAGAAATTCACGAAATGAATAAGGCAATAATTCGACCAAAGCATATCGACCTGTTAAATGTGTTGAGATCTCACGGCTAAGCAATTTTGAATTCGATCCAGTTATTATAAGTTTTAAATTATTCCGAATCAATCTGTTAACAAAAAGATGCCATCCCTCGACATTTTGTATTTCATCCAAAATCAGCCGGTTAAATTCGCCATATACTGAATACAAGGCTTCGAGTAACCTATCCAGGTCAGAAGGCGAAAGATCTATCAAACGTTCATCGTCAAAGTTGAGGTAAGCATAAGTTTCTCCTTGCAACACCCTATGGGCCAATGTGGACTTACCTGACCTTCTGACACCAGTGATGACTTGTGCCAACCGGCTTTGGGTATTTACTTCGTCTTCTTTTTCGCGATGCACCCAACCCCGATCCTTTATTATCGCCAATTCCTCCTTTTGCTCAAGTATTATTTGATTGTAGTTCAAACCCATGTTTTAAGGTTTTTAAACTTCAAATATAGGAATATTCTCAATATACTGCGAATAAAAATCGGTTTATTCGCAGTACACTGAGAATAAATACAGTTTATAGCCCTGTAACTGTCACATCCTTTGGATAGGCAATGCTGTATTTGACAGGAATGGTTTTTTTTGCGCCTGGGGCAAGGGTTATCTTCCACGAAATAATCCCCTCATCGCTTACTGTGGCATCACCACCTTTTGGTGCCTCCATCTCCACTTTGATCTTTTCGTTCCTTGAAATTGGAAACTGGTCGTTCAAGTCTATCTTCACCTCTTTGTTCTTGCCATTGGTCAATTCGATGACATACTCATAGGCAATTTTGGTTTCCTTTGAGAATATTCCGGCGTAATCAGTATTCTTCTTTTGGAGCTTGCGCTCAATTTTTATCCCATCGTCGATTCCCAAAGAGAGGTCGATCTCCCCATCGGGCAATACTGTTTCAGTGAGCGATGTCGTACCCACCAACTTCTGGTCGAAGAAAACCCCAATAGGACCGGTCAGCAATGGAAATTGGAATGGATTTTTCATATTTGCTTTTAAAAAGGCATTTTGGACAAGTTTGGGTACAGTAAAATAGGTCAGAACGGCATCTGCAATTGAATTGGTAACCAAAATTTTATGTGGCTGACCATCCGAGACGATGTCCACTTTTCTGGGCAGAACAAAACTAAAGGAGGTATTCTCTTCGTTGATTTCTGCCTTTTTAAACAGGTTGACATCTTCCTGGACTTGTTCCCTTTGCATTAATAATTCCGGACGGGGTGCACTCATTTCTTCAGATTTTCGGATCAATTTTGTCATGTAAGCCCTTGGCGTATAAATGTCGAGATACCATCCTGAAAGTTCGGGGGTATTACCATAAACAAAAGGCTGTGCCGTTGAAATTTCAAGATTGACACCAGTCCAGTCCTCACCGGTCGATTGCCAGATGGCGGCCGAATAGATAAAATCAATCTTTGACGTGGCATAGTCGGCTTTGGCTTCATATTGGGGCATCCAACCTGCAGAGGTCGTCAGATAAGTGAACCCAAATTTTAAACCGTTCTTTTCCGAACCTGAAAGCAAATGGATTACGATGCTCTTGCTCTTGTTTTTATCAGGACCAAGATTTGCTATCTCCTTCTCAACCGCTACCTTATTTTCATTTAGTTTCTTTAATTTCTGCTCAATTGATGCTTTACGGTCAAGGTTTGCGGAAAGTGATTTTTCCAGGAATTTGGTGTGGACCTCTATGTCTGTCGTTGTAATCTTTTGACTTTGAGGGAAAGGGTTTACTTTATTCAGGAATTCGTTCAAATTGGTGAGTACCGAAATTTGGTTGTTGCCCTCTTTGATCTGTTCATTAATCCCGTTTAGGGTTGTTTGCAGCTTTTGAAGTTCAGGTTGCTCTGTTTTGTTTAAAAACGTCTCGTCAACAATCAATTCGGAAATCCCAAGGTCGGATTGCCCCATAAGATTGACCTGTACCGATTCGTCCATCAGGTTGGACGTGATCCC
>CAIYPA010000042.1 GCA_903927965.1 uncultured Bacteroidia bacterium
ATGGTAAAAATAGTCCGTATCATTATTGAAATTTTTTAGTTACAGATGATTGGCTAAATTAATCAACGTTTAGCTTTTATTTTATTGTTTTATGATTTTTTTTCTGCCTCTTTTTTCTTTGGGTCAACAAGGGCACCTTTCAGGCGATCTTCCTTTGTTATTCCGGAGAGTATTTCAATGTTGATGCCATCTGAAATACCGGTTTTTACATATCGTTTCTCAAATTTTTGAGGAAGAGTCTCAACCTCTACAAAAGCTGAATCTTTTTGAAATTTCAACAATCCCTCTGGAATTGCCAGTACGCTGTCGCGTTTTTGAAGTACGATATTGGCATTGGCACTGTAACCCGAACGGATGAACTGGCCCTCTTTTAATTTTACATCGGCTTTGATATCAAACTGGATAGCACCATTTTCGACCAACCCTTTTGGGGCGATGTACTTCAATTCAGCATTGAATTTTTCAGATTCGATGGCTCCAATCGTTAATTCGATGTTCATCCCCTCCTTAATTTTCCCGACTTCTGTTTCATCCACTTTTCCCTGAAAGATCATGTCGCTCATGTCGGCTACAATCCCAATCGTTGTTCCTGCGTTAAAGTTATTGGCCTGGATAACCGAGAAACCTTCCTTGACCGGTACATCAAGGACCATTCCATCAATCGTTGACCGGATAAGTGTATTTGTGGTAGTGGCAGAGCTCTTTGTAACCCCTTTTCGTATCAACTCAAGGTTGTTTTCGGCAGCCTCAGACTCTTCTTTAGCTGAATTAAAGCTCAGTTTGGCTTTTTGATACTCCTCCTTTGAGGTGACTTGTTTGGAAAAAAGTGCTGTTTGCCTGTCGAAATCAATACGCGCATCCTCCATGTTCAACTTGGCACGATTTACACGTGATTCCGCATTGTTCAGGTTGACCATATCTGGAATGATCTTGACCCTTGCAATCACATCCCCATTTTTGATTTTTTGCCCTGCAAGTATGAATATTTCTTCTACAATTCCTGAAACCTGAGGTTTGATCTCAATTTCTTTTCGTGGGATTACAGAACCTGTGGCAACTGTCTTCTTAATAATATTGGTAACCTGGGCCTTTTGGATCTCGTAAACATCGGGTACTTTTTTCGATTTATTATAAAGGAAAACAAATGTTCCGATAAACACAATGGCAAGTATTGTAAGCAGCAGAATTTTAACAAACTTTTTCATGATTCTATTTTTATACTGTTAATTTATTTATATTCAATATCTTATTCTTCCCTTAATGCATCAATTGGTTTTATCTTTATTGCCCTTGTTGCTGGGATCATTCCTGCAAAGAGTCCGGCAACAATCAAAACGATAAGTGCCGCGATAGCTACTGTCAGACTAACAGTTGGATTACTGAAAAAGACTTCCTCCCCAGGTTTTGTTCCGGCACTCTCCATAATCTTATTGACCAATTCGAGCAACCCAACCCCCAAGGACAACCCAAGATAACCGGCTACAGTTGTCAATACTACGCTCTCCATCATAATTTGGGTGATGATCATGCGAGGAGTTGCCCCAATCGCACGCTGTACGCCAATCTCTTTGGTTCTCTCTTTAATGATTACAAGCATAATGTTGCTCACTCCGATTACGCCAGCAAGCAATGTACCAACTCCTACTATCCAGGTAAGGATCTGGATACCCAGAAAGAGTCCGCTCATCTGCTTGAATTCCTTCTCAATATTTACACTATTCAACGCTTGCAAATCAGTAGGGGCAATGGAGTGTTTCTTTTTAATCATCTCTTTTACCTTTTCTTCAAGGACACTTACTGGAACTCCCGCTTTTGCTGTAATGGCCAGAAAGTGGACCTGGTTGCCCATATTATAGGTCTGCAACATTGTAGTAAAAGGGATAGATACCGACTCTTCTGTCCTGCCATTGATGTTTATCCTTGTTTCCGGTTTAATCAAGCCAACTACCTGATAGTAAACCCCTGAAATCTTTAGGTACTGACCAATTGGATTTTCATCCTTTTCGAACATCGACTCAAAAACTTTCTCGCCAATCACGCACACTTTTCGTTTATCGCGAATATCCATTTCGTTGATCCAGCGCCCTTTCAAAACAGTGCAGGGATCAATTAGTACATAGTCGGGATAATCACCCTTGACGTTGAAGGCACCTGTTTTTTTACCCCTTATAACGTTTGGCCCACTTGAGAAACGGCCCCCGAAGTTTTTAGGGGTAATGATTTCCAGTTCAGGAACGTTGCTCTTTAGGTACTGTATGTCTTCCGATTCCATATTCCAATACCTCCCACGTTTGAATCCTTTGTAAGGTTCGCTCGTCCGGTCGGTCCAAAGAAAGGCAGAATTTGTCGCAAATCGTGCAACACCTTGAACAACACCATTTTCAAGCCCCTTGCCGGCACCAGCCATGACAATCAACATGAAGATGCCCCAAAATACGCCAAATGCTGTCAACAAACTCCTGATCTTATTCTTGGCCAGGGCATTCCAAATTTCATTCCACCTGTCAATATCAAACATTGTGACCTAATTTTTTATGCTTTGATTCTAACTTATAAAATAACGTTTTCATTTTTTAGCTTCTGGCAATTGGCTACTAGCTTCTGGCAACTGGTTTCTGATTGAATGGGCTGTACGTTTTTGAAAATATTTGTTCCCCCATTCTCCTTCTCCGTTCTCCAAGCTCCATGCCCTCAGCCCCATGCCCGATGCATTTTGCTATTCGTCCCGCAGAGCCTCTATTGGTTTTACTGTAGCTGCTTTACGTGCAGGCAAATAGCCAGCAATTGCACCCGAAATCACCAATATCAGGGTTGAGGCTACTGCGGTAGTGAAGTCAACGGTTGGGTTACGAAAGAACATCCCATCAGCCCCACCTGAAGCCAACATTTGCTCAAGTATATAATTAATCCCCTCCATTATACTGACTCCGATTACCAAACCGGTATAGCCGGCAACTGTTGTGATCAAAACCGATTCAAGCAATACAAGTCCGATTACCGATGCAGGTGTTGCGCCAAGTGCTTTACGGATACCAATTTCGCGGGTACGCTCTTTGACGAGTATTAACATAATGTTGCTGACTCCCACGATCCCTGCAATCAGGGTACCGATACCAATAATCCAGACAAATATCTTAATCGCCTGAAAGATCTTCATTGTCCGTATATATTCTGCAAGCATATTAAAAGAACCCATCGCCCTGGTATCTTTGGGATCAAAATTGTGCCTTAAGGCCATACTTTGTCTTACCCTTTCTGTAATCGCTTCTGCCTCTTCGGTGGTTTTTACCATTTTTGTGGTCACGGCAAAGGTATGTACGCGGTCAGCACCATTGAATATCCGTTGTGCAGTGGAGACAGGAATATAGGCTGTACGCTCATTTTGTCTTTTCTTATCAAAGCAAAGTCCAACAACCTTAAAAGGGACATTGTTTAGTTTTATGTATTTGCCCATCGGATCTTCATCCTTGAATAAGGCCTTTTTAATGTTATCCCCAATCACAATTACTTTGCGGAAATCGGTAATATCCATATCATTAATGAACCGGCCAGCTACAATATTCACTTTTTCCATCTCCAATAATGCCGGATGACATGATGATGTCTCGAACGAGCCATATTCATTTTTGTAAGTGTACATGATATTCCCGGGCAAATAAAACCTGGAAGACACCTGCTCAAGATCTTCACTTTTCTCTGTTAAGTAAGTGTAGTCGTCATTTTTGAATTTAATTGGCCGACCCTCTTTTAATCCGTGATATGGTAAGGTTGTCTCACCTGTCCACATCCACATGATATTTACAGAGTTATCGGCAAACTGTTCCTTTACGCCGTTTTGTAGGCCATTGCCTGATCCTAGAAGGATCATCAACATGAAAATTCCCCAGGCAACTGAAAATCCGGTTAAGAATGTCCGTAATTTATTTTTCTTTATGGTAGAGAAGATCTCCTGCCAGACATCTACATCAAACATGGGTTCTAACTTTATTCGGTTCGTATGCGATCCTTAAATAACTGTAATTCTCCATTTTTTATAACCTCTTCAATCACTCCGTCTTTTAACCGGATGATTTTCTTGGTCATTGCAGCAATGTCATGCTCGTGGGTTACGATGATCACTGTTTTTCCCTGGTCATTGATCTCCTTGAGGATATCCATAACTTCAAAGGAAGTCGTTGAATCGAGAGCACCTGTGGGTTCGTCAGCAAGGATGATTTTGGGTTTTGAAATCAGTGCACGTGCAATTGCAACACGTTGTTTCTGTCCACCTGACATTTCATTTGGTAAATGATGTGCCCACTCCTTTAATCCAAGCCTATCGAGGTATTCGAGTGCGATCAGGTTTCTTTTCTTTCTGCTGACCTTTTGATAATAAAGTGGTAAAGCGACATTTTCCATGGCATTTTTGAAGGAGATCAGATTGAAGGACTGAAAGATAAATCCGATCATCTCATTCCGGGTCAGAGCCGCTCTGGTTTCATTCAATCCTTGAATCAATTTTCCACCTAAATGATAGGTACCCTGATCATAATCGTCCAGAATACCCAAAATATTGAGCAAAGTTGACTTTCCTGATCCTGATGAACCCATAATGGACACAAACTCGCCCTCATCAATTTCCAGGTTCAGACCTTTTAAGACATGGAGGCTGTTGGATCCCATTGTGTACGACTTGTGAAGATCACTAATCTGTATCATTTTAATTTGATTTAAACAAATATTGCTTTTTGAGCATAATTCTTAATAAGACGTAAAAAAATAATAATCGTTACAGTATCAATCCGATTATTTTAATTTTTGATCAGTAACGGATGACACTTTGTTCCCAACAGTCGTGCCACATTGTCTATATATTTAAATATCAATAGTTAAAAAGTTTAGTCTAACAACTGAAGTGTACGAAAATGTACAGTTTTTATACAACTTACTGTTCATTTTCGAACATGGGAATTCTGGGGAACAATCTTTAGTTCTTTGATATTGAAAACCCTGGGATAAAATTTATCAGCTAATGAATTGTCCGTTTGATTATTAATATCCACCATAAATTCTTAATGAAGTTATCCTCCAACTGGGTCAACAAAAACAGGGTTAAATACTATGTCAGTACCTTTTTTCTGCGTGAATCCAGGTTAGGAATTCCGATACTGAACGATTTACCGCAAGGTTGTTTGACGTGAGATCTGTCCCCGGTTTTCCGACCAGGAAAAGGCCATTACAGATGCAGGTCATAGCAAAGATTAACCTTGCCTGTATCTGCCATTGTCTTCACCAATCAGTGAAAGATAGGATTCGTACCTTGTTTCAGGAATTTCACCTTTTTCCCAGGCACTTTTTACAGCACAGCCAGGTTCGTGAACATGGGTACAGTTAAAAAACCTGCATTGGCCCAACAAGCCAAACATCTCGGGGAAATAGTGGGAAATTTCTGTTTTTTCCATATCAATTACCCCAAACCCCCTGATACCTGGTGTATCGATTAAATAACCACCACCTTTCATTTCAAACATTTCGGCAAATGTAGTCGTATGCTTTCCCTGTTGGTGGTGATCAGAAATCAACCCTGTTTTTAATTCAAGTGTAGGATCGAGCCGGTTGAGGATGGAGGACTTTCCCACTCCGGAAAGACCAGAAAACAGGCTGATCTTATCCTTGAGTTCACTACGTAAACTATCGATATTGAAATTTTTTTCAGCTGAAACCTGAAAGCATTTATACCCAATTGACTCATAGGTATTTAGATATTCTTCCAGTTTTTCGTAATCCTTTTCAGTGTAAAGGTCTATTTTATTGAACACAAGCGATGCCGGAATACGGTAAGCCATGGCGGATATGAGGTACCGATCAATAAAACCCGGCAAAGTGACAGGATAGTTAACGGTTACTACAATATAAGCATGGTCAATGTTTGATGCGATAATCTGGCTCTCTTTAGAAAGGTTTGAAGCTTTTCGAATGATATAGTTTTTTCTTGGCTCAACACTAGAAATAATTCCGGTGACCCCTTCTTTTGAAGTTTCATCGTGTTGAAGTTCAAATTCCACCCTGTCACCTACGGCCACGGGGTTGGTTGTGCGAACCTCTTTCATGCGCAACTTTCCCTTTATGCGGCAATCAAGGATTTCTCCCGAATCTGTCTTTACTGAATACCAACTTCCTGTTGACCGAATTACCAGACCTTTACCCAATGTGTTAAAATTTATTATTGCGGGTTAAATATACGTTAAAACTTTGAACTGTTGCAACTATTGGCGATTTTCGGCGTTTGTCTTTTAAATCGTTCTGATTTAATTATTTTTGCAGTGTTTAAATTTAGTGAATTGTTATTTAAGAAAAGATTAAAATATATGAATAATAAAATATTGAAAGGGGCTTTGGCCGTATCTATATTCATTATTGCTGGCCTCTCTTTTTGGGGATTTAAAAGCGACCAAAAAAACTTTGAGATTTCAAAAAATCTCGATATTTTTTATTCATTGGTCAGGGAGTTGAACCTTTTTTATGTTGATGAGGTAAAACCGGACAAATTGATCAAAACAGGCATTGATGATATGCTTGAGACTCTAGACCCGTATACAGTCTATATTCCGGAATCTGAAATGGACGATTTCAAGTTTATGACAACAGGAGAGTATGCTGGTATTGGTGCAATGATCAGCAAAAGAGGTGGTCAAATAATTGTAGCTGAGCCATATGAAGGATTCCCAGCCCAAAAAAGTGGATTGCGTGCAGGAGATATATTCCTCGAGGTAGATAGTAAACCTGTTGATAAAATGGTGGTTTCTGATGTTTCTAATATTTTGAAGGGTCCTGCGAAAAAAGCGGTAAAGGTGAAAATGCAAAGACCGGGGGAGAAGAAGCCTTTTACTCTTGATATTGTACGTGAAGAAATTCAGATAGATCCTGTAACCTATTATGGAATGATTGATGGCAAAACCGGATATTTACGCCTTTCGAGTTTTACAGATGGGTGTTCTGAAAATGTAAAAAATGCAATTTTAGATTTGAGGGATAAAAGGGGTGCCAAGAACCTTGTTTTTGATCTTCGTTCAAACCCAGGCGGTTTATTAGGCGAAGCGGTTAAAGTAACCAATTTATTTGTGAATCATGGTCAGGAAATAGTAAGTACACGAGGAAAGGTCTCTCAGTGGGACAAGACTTACAGGGCTACTGAACAACCGGTTGATTCGGTTATGCCCCTGATTGTATTGGTCAATAGCGGTTCTGCTTCAGCCTCAGAAATTGTTGCAGGTGCCCTTCAGGATTTGGATCGTGCTGTAATTCTGGGCAACCGGACTTTTGGCAAAGGATTGGTTCAAACAACCCGGGACCTGAGTTATAACACCAAATTGAAAGTGACTACAGCGAAGTACTATATTCCAAGTGGCAGGTGTATTCAGGCACTAGATTATGCACACAGAAATGAAGATGGAAGCGTTGGGAATATACCTGATTCATTGATCACTGAGTTCAAGACAAAAAAGGGTCGGCTTGTTAAAGACGGGGGTGGAGTTACACCTGACATAAAAATAGTTCAGGATACTTTATGTACCTTAGCCTTTAAGCTTGTTCAGGATTATATGGTTTTTGATTTTGCGACTGATTTTGCAAACAAAAATAAATCGATTGCACCTGCCAATAAATTTGAAATAAGTGATGAAATTTACAAAGATTTTCATCAATTTCTTACTGAAAAAAAGTTCAGCTATGAATCAAAAAGCGAACAAACTTTGAAGGCACTAATTGAAACAGCCAAAAAGGAAAGATATTTCAAAGGGGCTCAAAATGAATTTAACGCTTTAGAAAAAAGTTTGGAAGTTAGTTTAAATGAAGACCTCGATAAGTTTAGTAATGATATCCGTGATCTTTTGAAAGACGAGATCGTTTCGCGTTATTATTTTCAAAAAGGGGCGATATTGGCTGCAATGGGAAACGACAAAGAAATTAAGGAGGCACTTTTACTTCTTCAAAATCCACTTGAATATTCAAAATTGCTAGTAATACCCGCTAAAAAATAAAATTGTTATTCTTTTCATCAAATGTAAAAACCATAATATCAATATGTTATTATGGCAAATGCATTTGGTTATAAACCAAAGATTGTAAAGGTTTTAGGGAAAAAGTAATTCAAAACAAAGCCAACAATAGTAATTGTTATTATTGCAGCAATAAAATAGGTGACGCCATTTTTGAAACTTTTATTCGTTTCAACTACTTCATGGTCGGCTATAATTTTGCTAATTTTGTTTGTTAGTTTGGTAAGTGCATGCTGGTCTTTAACAATGTAGTCACATGCTCCATATTTTATAGAGTTGATTGCTATTTCTATATTATCCTGACTTGAAAGAAAGACAAATTCTGTATCAGGATACTTTTTTTTAGTAGCCTTTAAGACATCTATACCTGTCATACCATCCAACAGATAATCTTGTATGATAATATCAGGTTTGCGGTCAATATTCTTCAGGCACTCTTCACCACTCAGGAAGCTTTCAACCCGAATGTATTTGTGCGAACGTAAATGACTCATAATCAGCCTATTGTAAATTGAATTGTCTTCAACGATGAAGATCAGCGGATCATTACGATTTTCCATACGTTATATTATAGATAGTTATACTAAACAATTTGACTAAAATCCTTTACTTGCAACTGTCTGTTTTCAAGTTGTAAATTTAAGAAATCAATTTGATTTATTAAAAAATCTTAATTTTTATTTTTTATTCATTTTTTAACATGAAGTAACCGTCTTTTAATTTCCTCTTTTCAATAGTAAATGATATGTAATCAAATAGCAAAAAGAAGTCCTGTCGTTCCGAGACGTTTGAAAACCTATTTTCATCTTTGGTATGAGATTTGCATAATGAAACTATTTCATATCCTATTTTTTATATATCTTCGCATGTCTAATTCTCAAAAAAACAACGAAATGAAAGTTCTGAATATTGGCCTTATTTTAATATGCCTGATGGTGTTCGGTTGCAAAACCCAAAAAATCGCGCCCAAACCTGAGCCGGTGAAGTCTGAAACAGTTACCAAACCAGCAATTTCTACAAACACAGTTACTTCTAAGGAAGAGCGGGTTACTGCTGCAAATGGGGAAGCAAAAGATCTGGGGTCAAAGAGATTTTACATCATTCTTGGTACATTTGGAGTTTACGAAAATGCCCTGAAATTTAAAAAACAATTAATGGCTGAGGATTTTTTCCCAGGAATCCTTGTGAACGATAATGGAATGTATCGTGTCAGCGTGAATAGTTACGACGATGAAACCGTTGCCCGGAATAGGGTCGGTGAGATCCGTATGAAGTTCCCAAAATACAATGATTTGTGGCTACTAATAAAGAAGCAATAAAGAGGAGGGTATCCTCTTTTTTATTGCGCTTTTCGACTTTGTTTGAAAAAAAAAGCTAAACATATAGAACCGTGCAAACTAAAAAACTTCACCAAGGTTGAAGAATAGTCCGTGAGAACCACCTACTCCAAAACCGTAGTCAATCACGATATTCGTATTGGAATACTTGTTTATTTTGATCCGTAAGCCAATACCTTCTCCTGGAACGATGGGATGTGAATCGGACCATTTCTGGAAAATAGATTCAGCGTTACCAAAAACCACCCCTCCCAGCAATCCATTCTTTGTTATTGGAAACCGATATTCTGACTCCAGATAGACGAAATTCCTGCCAGTATATCTTCCAGGGACATAACCCCTACCAGTGTTGGAATAATAATCCCAACCAACGCTTGGGGTATCCAGATAGGGTGGTGTTCCGTTCAAAGTAAAATTATTGTAACTCCAGAAAGCAAGGATATTGTGCGAGGAGGCAGGAAAAGTTAAATAGTGCCTAAGGTCTATTTGAAAGCTTTGCCAATTACTGTCACTCCCCAATGCTGTCAGGTTTGGTCTATATTGTAAAAATGCATAGCTCCCTTGTGATGGGTTGACTGCATTTTTCCTATTGTCGAATAAAAGGTTTAAGGATATTCCGGATGATACGGATCGGTTATTGCCTTGATATGTTTTAAAATCATCCAATACTTTACCTTGAATTGAATCAATTTTTATATTCCAATGATAGTCAAGGTTATATCCAATGCCAGCGAATACATTGGGTTTTATTTCGCGAAATGCAATTTGATAGACACGCAGATAGGAATATTTGATATTTAATCCATCTGATAATGAACTGTTTGTTCCAATTCCATAAGTCTTGGTCGGAAAATTGTAATATCGTGAATCGCCAAATAAATGGAGCTTTTTCTTTTCAAAAAAGATATTTGAATTGGCCGTGAACCAATATTGTTGGTATTCTGAATAATATCCATTTACGAGAAGATTCGAGAATTTGTTTCTGCTGCTATCCGTATAAAAAGAGGTATTCGATACAATGGCTCCAGTAAGCCCAGATTGAAGCGAATAACCCAGAACCGGCATGACAGATATAAAAGGTCCGTTACCTTTCAATGATGAATTTTCTTTACGCAGGTTCCAGCCAAAATTATGTTGTAGAAAATCAACAATATCTTTTTGGTTTACGAATGTACTATCTGGCTTTTCGGGTTGTGCCGTAAGCTTACCCTCTTGAAGCAAGAATAAAAGAAGAATTAGGATGGCTGACTTTCCAAAACATTTGCGAATAAAGTTCATAATTGTCAGCTACTTATCTTTATATCGTTCCGGATTTAATGCATCTGGCGTCCAGTTATTTAAAAACTCAAGAACTTTCTTCCTGGAATAATTATCTCCTTCCTCAAGGTAGCCGGAATTTTGGGTGTGGATTCGAGACCCGGTTTTATCAAGGATAACAAAAACAGGAAAGCCAAACCTTTGTGGATATCCGAGCTTTTTAAGCATTTCATAATTGCGATTTTCCTTACTGTAGTTGACCTTAATCACAATATAGCTTTTTGTCATCAGTGAATCTATTGATTTATCCTCTTTGCAGAATTTGTGGTATTTGAGGCACCATGGACACCAATTCCCTCCAATTTGCAGAAAGATATGCTTATTTTCAGCTTGGGCTGTGGTAATTGCCTTCGAAATTTCAGCTGAAATATTGGCCTCCGGATCGTATAACTTAACCGGTTGTTGTGCAAAGCTTACGATTAAAATAATGACGAAGAAAAATGTTAAAAAGGGCTTCATACAATAGTTTATTATTTATAAACGCAAAAGAAGCTATAAACAATGACAACACAAAATAAGCTGCGAAAAAGGCAGCTTATTAATTAATAAATTGAAATACTGATAATTATACAGTAAGTATTTCTTTTTCCTTAAAAGAGATCATATCATCAATCCGTCTTGTGTATTTGTCGGTGAAAACCTGGATCTTTTCAATCGTTTTTTCTTCATCGTCCTCCGAAATCTCCTTTGCCTTAAGGAGCTTTTTAAGGTAGTCGTTTGCATCCTTGCGTGCCGACCTGACGCTGACTTTTGCAATTTCCCCCTCTTTATGGGCATCTTTAACGAGTATCCTTCGGCGTTCTTCTGTTGGGACAGGAACATTGATCCGAATATATTCCCCATTGTTATCGGGATTAAAACCAAGATTTGAGTTTATGATTGCCCTCTCAATTGGTTGGATCATTTTCTTTTCCCAGGGCTGAATTGAGATGGTTCTCGCGTCAGGCGTGCTGACATTGGATACCTGCATGATGGGTGTGGGAACTCCATAATAATCAACAACAACACTTTCGATCATTCTGGGATTGGCTTTGCCTGCACGTATATGGCCTAGCTCATGGTCAAGATGGGCAATTGCATGATCCATACGTTCAATGGTCTCATCAATTAACATTTGAATTTCATCGTTCATAAGGCGAATGTATTAAATCTTAAAGTTCAGGACAAAAGTAAGAAAAATATAAAAAAAAAAGGGACATAAACGATTCCTAAATCCGTTATTTAAGCACATAATATAGTTAAAGGTAAAAGCCAATAGTCAGCTACCTGCTGCCAACCACTATTTTTACTCAGTTATGTACCACTGTGCCAATGGGTTCCCCAAGCAATACTTTGATCAGGTTTCCAACAGTGTCCATATCAAAAACCACAATTGGCAGATTGTTCTCTTTGCACATTGTTGTTGAAGTCAAATCCATTATTTTCAGTCCCCTGGCATAAATCTCATCGTAAGTAATCTCAGAGAATTTTATTGCATTCGGATCTTTATGAGGATCGGCTGTATAGATCCCATCCACGCGGGTTCCTTTTAACATGGCATCAGCTTCAATCTCGATTCCACGCAAAGATGACCCGGTGTCGGTTGTAAAAAAAGGGTTACCAGTACCACCAGAGAAAATGGCAACCTCGCCTCGCTCAAGCGTCTCAATTGCTTTGTCTTTCGAGTAAAATTCCCCGATAGGTTCCATCCTGATCGCAGTTAACACTTTGGATTTTACTCCAGCAACTGAAAGCGCAGAATTTAGGGCAAGACTATTTATGACCGTTGCCAACATTCCCATCTGATCCCCTTTTACCCTGTCAAAACCCTTTGAAGCACCGCTTAGTCCACGGAAGATATTCCCTCCTCCAATCACAATCCCGATTTGAACCCCCAGATCGGCAGCATCTTTGATTTGTGACGCATATTCAGCCAACCGGTTTGGGTCGATCCCATATTGCTGTTCACCCATTAACGATTCGCCTGAGAGTTTCAGAAGTACTCTTTTATATTTTACCATAGCATTTGTTTTGTGCGGCGAATTTACGGCAAATATGGGTCAAAAAAAAGAGCCTCAAAATTGAAGCTCTTTTTAAATACGAAATTAATCGTGTTATACATTCAAGGTGAACCTGATAAAGGTTGTAACTTTTACATCCTTGTTAACCCCGTTAAGATATTGACGGATCGTCATCTTATTGTCTTTTACAAAATCCTGATTCAGCAAAGTACTATCCTTAAAGAATTTATTCAAAGCTCCCTGGGCAATTTTGTCCAGCATGTTTTCCGGTTTGCCTTCAAGACGGAATTTTTCCTTGGCTATTTTTAATTCCTGCTCAACGATCTCTGGTGCAACATCACTATTGTCAACAGCAACAGGGTTCATGGCAGCAACCTGCATGGCCACATCCCTACCCGCCTGAAAATCAATAACCGTGCTGTAACCAACTAAGGTAGCAAGTTTATTTCCCGGGTGAATGTAAGGAACAACATTGGCAGCTGCAATACATGCGTAAAAGGGAAGTTCAATTTTCTCTCCAATTATACCGGTTTGCTCAAGAACTTGTTCGCCAATTGTCCTGCCATCCATCAACAGGGCTCTCACCTCGTCCAGATTGGCACATTTATTTGCAATTGCGTGATTCAGAATTTTTTCGGTCAGTGCAATGAAATTTTCATTTTTTGCCACGAAGTCTGTCTCGCAGTTTAACGAAAGGACTGCACCGAAACTTTTGTCTTCTGATACTTTGGCCAATACAACGCCTTCGGATGATTCCCTGTCGGCACGTTTACTGGCAACCAACTTGCCTTTTTCGCGGATGATTTCAACAGCACGGTCAAAATTGCCTTCGGCGTCTGTCAACGCGTTTTTGCAATCCATCATTCCGGCTCCGGTTGCTTTGCGCAACTTTACAACATCGGCAGTAGAAATACTCATATGATTATGAAAATTTAATACAGTTTATGAATGAACTTATTTTACGTCAATTACATCTTCGTCAAGATCTTCGTCGAGCAAGTCTTCATCAAGAAGGTCTTCATCGGCTAACAAATCGGCGATTTTCTCTTCTGACAATTCCTCTTCTTTTTCTTCTGCTTCATCGATATCATCTTCAACGATAATCTTGACTACAGCCTTACGACCTGTTTTCTTTAGGGTAAATGGCTTCTCATCAGCTGTCTCATCTTTTTCACGCTCAACTTTGCGATCTGAAAGACCATCTTTGATCGCTTCGCACATAGTGCTTATAATCAAATCAATAGACTGAGATGCGTCATCATTGGCAGGAATTACGAAATCGATTCCTTCAGGATTTGAATTCGTATCGACCATTGCAAAAATGGGAATGCTAAGACGTTGTGCTTCGCGAACCGCGATTTTCTCTTTTAAAACGTCAACGATAAAAAGTGCAGCTGGGAGACGGGTCAAATCAACGATTGAACCCAATACTTTTTCCAGTTTGGCCCTTTGACGAGTGATCTGTAATTTTTCGCGTTTTGACAAGTTGTCCCATGCTGAGTCCTTTATCAGTTTGTCAATGGTAGACATTTTCTTGACTGCTTTGCGGATCGTCGGGAAATTGGTGAGCATACCTCCTGGCCAGCGTTCAGCCACATAGGGCATATTAACTGCACTAACCTTTTCAGCCACAATCGATTTGGCTTGTTTTTTCGTTGCTACGAAAAGAACTTTCCTACCTGATCTGGAGATTTGTTTGAGTGCTTCGGCCGCTTCATCGATCTTAACGATGGTTTTTTGCAGGTCAATAATGTGGATCCCGTTCTTCTCCATGAAAATGTAAGGAGCCATGGCTGGGTTCCATTTACGTTTGAGGTGACCAAAATGTACACCTGCGTCGAGCAATTGCTTAAATTCTGTTCTTGGCATAATAATGATTTGTTTACTTTCTGTTCAGTCAATTACCCGGTAGTCCATTTAAAAAATGGAGTCCGGGTAATTTAGATGCTAAACAATATTTAAAAAAAATTCTTTCAAGTAGAAGATTAACGTTTCGAGAACTGGAAGCGTTTGCGTGCTTTTGGACGACCCGGTTTTTTACGTTCAACCTCGCGTGGATCACGGGTCAGAAAACCTGCGGCCTTCAATTTCGGACGATACTCTAATGAGTTGATTTTAAGGAGGGCACGTGAAATCCCCAGACGAAGTGCTTCTGCCTGTCCATTTAAACCACCCCCGTCAAGATTAACTTTAATATCGTATAAACCGGCAACTTCGCAAAGGTTCAAAGGTTGTAAAACGATGTACTGCAATGTTCCAACGGGAAAATATTCGTTAAGGTCACGTTTGTTGATTGTAATATTTCCTTTTCCGTCAGAAAGATATACACGGGCAACAGCAGTTTTTCTTCTGCCAATAGAGTTAATTATTTCCATGATATTTACCTAATAATGTCCAGGTTAATGAATTTTGGCTGCTGTGCTTCTTTATCATGATTTGGGCCAACAAATACATGCAGGTTGCTGAAAAGCTTACTTCCAAGGCTGTTTTTCGGGAGCATCCCTTTTACAGCTTTCTCCATAAGTCGCTCAGGAAATTTTTTCAGCAAATCAGCTGCAGTCGCGGTACGCTGACCTCCAGGATACCCCGTATGACGGATGTATTCTTTGGCTTTCCATTTGTTCCCAGTCAAACGCACTTTTTCAGCATTGATAACTATCACGTTATCACCACAATCAACATGTGGTGTATAACCTGGCTTGTGTTTGCCCCTAATGACAAGAGCCACTTTGGCAGCTAAACGGCCTAAAATCTGATCTGTGGCATCTACTACGACCCACTCTTTGTTTACCGTTGCTTTGTTCAACGATATTGTTTTGTAACTTAAAGTATCCACTTTCGTTTCAAATTTTTAAATGTGACACAATCCATTTTTGCTGATTCACCAGATCAACCGTTATCGTAACAGGGTTATTAACAATTAATTGTTAATAACAGTTGCTAAGGTTGCTACAATAACCGATTAATACTTCAACAAATAAGGATAAAATCGGGACTGCAAAAGTAGATATTATTTTTGATTTTGCAACTTCCGTAAAAAATAACTTCTACAAAATCAATGTAGAGCAATTTTTTTCTTTGGAGATGCTCCGAAATTGACAATCAGGTATAAACCCTGGCTGCTCATCGATTTCTTGTTGATGGTATCGTAATATGCATCGTATATGAATCCAAAAAAAGTGTCCTCCATGATTTTATGGATGTAATGGTATTTGAGGTCAATTAATTTGTTGTCTAGCAGCATTGATTTATCCGTTTTGGATGTACACTGGTATAAAAATCCTCCCTGAGGTGTGAAAAATTGATGTCCGTGCCAGTACGCAACCGTTAAGCCACCCAACCGGGTATCGATATTGGCATTCGTATAAAATCCCCAACCTTTTTTATTCGTATAGTAAGGTGCATTTTCAGGATAGGTCGCCAATGAATAATTGACATTGATCCCCCAGTCCCTGATCATCTTTGTTTTGGATGTTTTTTTAAGAGAGATTCCGGGAGTGACTGTAATATAGGTTTTTACAGGATCAGGATTGGTATCGATCTCGCCTCCACGGTGCAAACCGTAAAATGAAAATGGAATAGAGACCACTAAATTGTTTTTGGCAATAATTTTTTGGTTAATTACGGTGCCGAAAGCAAACTGTTCCTTAAGGGGATCTCCGTTCACAATGTATTGTTGCCAATCGATCCAGAAGTCGGTCGAAAAATATTTGGAATCATATTTTAACTGAAGGCCGGCTTCGGGTTTTGCTGTAAGAAAACGTTCGGGTTCATAAAGTGGTTCTATTAAATGGTGGTTCCCATCTGAATTGAGGTTTCCAAGAATTACCGAGATTTTTTTTGTAGGTTGATAATGGACATTAAACCAGGGTGTAAGGTGAAAATATTCTTCCCTGCCGTTAAATTTTAGCACATGTCCCCCAAACTCTATCCTCAATTTTTCGTCAGGGTAATAAACAAGTTTTGGCCTAAACCATGCGCCTGGCAGTGTATAGCCTGTAGTTACTTTACTATTGTATTCGTTGTTTTTAAAGAAGTTAACATTGTCAACCGCAAGGTAAAACTTTCCAGTTGAGTCTGGTTTAAAGGGTTCATAGAATTTAAAGAGAGTATAATCATTCTGGCCTGATAAAGAGAGACTTACAAAAAACAACAGAGCAATTAGTAACAGACTCCCGGTCGTTCCGGTTTTAGGATTTTTTATCATGAATATGGTTTTCATTTTCAGGTAATTGAGTTCAGTAATTTTTATCTTTTTTTTGCAATAAACTGATCATACAAAAATAAGGAAACAGATGCAAAAGTGCCGATTCCAAGAACAACCAACCAGAAGGAAGATGGGTTATATTTGTCCCATAAATATTGGGTCAGTTGATTGTTGTCCATTTTCATCTTCAATGCCGCTTGATTGAAATATTCATTTTTGGTGAAATGTTCGCCAATTGATTGAATATCTATACCCCTGGAGATTAGCTCTTTCTTTGTCAGTGTAATTTTGTCCGAAAGGTTCTGGAAAATATTCCCGGATACGATTCCTGCAAAGATATTCCCCAACGCGACCGGAATAAAGGAACATCCCATGTATAAAGCTGTTTTATCCATGGGAGCAATCCGGCCAATGTATTCAGTAATTTTAGGTGAACTTGACATCTCACCGATCGAGAAAATAAAGAGGGCTATTATAATATACAAACCATTTTGGGTGGCAAGACTGAGTCCCAACCCAACCGAGGCAATCAGGATTCCTGCCATCATAGCATGAAGAGGTTTGTAACGCATTGCAATTGAAGATATTACTATTTGGAATAAAATAATATAGCCTGCATCAACGTTCATGATGTATTCGGCCGGTACGGTTCCCTCTGCACTTCCCAATTGATGGGCAAGCCATGGCCAGTAGTTCTGCAGAAAATCAAAGACTATTTTCGTGTCCACCCATTGGTCAATAAAAACCGGCAGAGACATGTAAAATTGATAGTACATGGTCCAGAATCCTGATATGATCAAAAGGAACAAAGCAAATCTCCAGTCGGACAGGGCTTTGAATATACTTTCAAAAATTAGTCCCAATTGTTTTTTAATTGACGGTTTGCCATTTGGATTTTCCTCTTTTTTGATGGGTTCCTTGAAAAAGAAAGCAACGAGAATAAAATTAAACGCAATTACTGCCGCTGAGGAATAGAACACATAGTCCCATGAGTATTTTCTTACAAATCCTGTTACAAACGGACCAATGAACGCCCCGATATTCACCATCATATAGAAAATCCCAAAACCGATTGACGATGTTTCTTCATCCGTAGTTTTCGCAACCGTGGCCGAGATAATCGGTTTGAAAAGGGCAGCCCCAATGGCCAATAACAGATAAATCGTAAATACAGCGGCATAGGTTTTAAATATTGGGATAAGGAGGAATACTATGGTATAGATAGAATAGGCTAAAAAAAGTGTTTTCCGATAACCAATGCGGTCAGAGAGTGCGCCGGTCAGGATGGGCAACAGATAAAGGAATGCAGTTCCAATTCCCATAATCAACCCTTTTTGGGTCTGCGAGAATCCCAATGCACCTTCATCAGTTGAATTTGTCAGGTACAAGGCAAAAATTATATAGAATCCATACCATGCCCATCGTTCGAACAACTCCATGATATTGGCAACCCAAAAAGTGCTGGGGAATTTTTTAAATACGTGGATCAAGCTCATTCATATTGCAATTTAATGAAGTTCAAAAGTATTAAAATTGGAATATATCCCACATTTTAATGGGTCTTTAAATTGCTTATCTTGGCGAACTGAAAAACAGGAGATTTGAATGGAACAAAAAAGAAAGCCAGATTGGCTCAAAATTAAGTTGCCACTTGGAGCTAACTACCGGAATGTCAAGCTAATTGTTGCTGACCATGGCCTTCATACAATCTGTGCAAGTGGTCAATGCCCGAATATGGGGGAGTGTTGGGGAGCCGGGACTGCAACATTTATGATCCTGGGCGAAATCTGCACACGGTCGTGTAAATTTTGTGCCACACGAACAGGTAAACCACTTCCTCCTGATGGGAATGAACCATTGAAACTGGCAGAATCGGTGAAGTTGATGGGATTGAAGCATGTGGTCATTACTTCTGTCGATCGCGATGACCTTGAAGACGGCGGGGCAAATCATTGGGCTTTAACGATCAAAGAGGTCAAAAAGATAAATCCAGGCGTGACTATGGAAGTATTGATCCCTGATTTCGACAATCGTTCTGAGTTAATTCATTTGATTGTGGAAGCTGGACCTGAAATAATTTCGCACAATCTGGAAACTGTCGAACGGCTTACCCCATTGGTTCGAAGTCGGGCGCGATATCCACGAAGTATTGATGTAATAAGGAAGGTTTCAGTTTCACATTGTGTTTCAAAGTCCGGCATCATGTTGGGACTTGGGGAGACGCACGACGAAATACTTAAAACGATGGACCACCTGGTTGAAGCCGGATGCGAAATATTTACGATGGGTCAATACCTTCAGCCAACAAAATCACATTTGGAGGTTTCAGAATATGTCCATCCGGATGAATTTGACCGCTTGAAAACCGAGGGATTGAATAGGGGGTTCCGTATTGTTGAAAGTGCTCCGCTTGTGCGCTCGTCATATCATGCTGAAAAGCACCTTCGTTAACAGTTAAGAACTAATTAGTAATAGATGAAGAACAAAGAGATTAAGTTCCTTGATTTGGGTAAGATGGCATATATACAAACCTGGGAAAAACAGGAAGAGCTTCTGAACCAAATCGTTCATATGAAAAAAATGAAGACCGGTAGTGATGATAAATCAGAAATCGCAACACCCAATTATTTGATTTTTGTGGAGCATCCTCATGTTTATACGCTCGGTAAAAGCGGAGACGTACAGAACTTACTTCTTAATTATCTTCAGTTAAAAGCCAGGGATGCAGAATTTTTTAAAACTGACCGCGGTGGAGATATAACCTATCATGGCCCCGGGCAAATTGTGGGATATCCTATTCTTGATCTTGAAAATTTTGGGATCGGACTTAGACATTATATATATAGTATTGAAGAAATCATGATCAAGGCCGTTGAATCATTTGGTTTAACAGCCTCGCGTGACCCAAAAGCCACTGGCGTCTGGTTGGATGTAGGCAAACCTTCAGCCAGAAAGATAGGTGCTATTGGTGTAAAAAGCTCCCATTTTGTGACTATGCATGGGTTTGCCCTAAATATTAATACCGATCTGGAATACTTTCAAAACATCAATCCATGTGGTTTTGCTGACAAAGGTGTCACCTCCGTTGAAAAAGAGCTGGGTTTTAAGCAGGATTTTGAACTTGCTAAAACAATAGTTCGCGAAAAATTCGCCGAAATCCTTGGTGCAACAATCATTTGAATGTCCATTTTTGGCACGGTTTGGCCGGTTAAAGAGGGAGATCTGTGAGATATTTTAGGACTTAACATTAAATTAACATATCTATATTATTGAATTAAAGATATATAGAATCAGCATTTAAAATAATCTATTGAAATGCTTGTTTTTTTGTGAACGGATAGTGAGACAAAACTAAACCTTTCTACATTTGCACCACGAAAACGGAAGGCGGTTTAGCTGGAAGTTTAGTGGTTCATTGAAGGGTTTGTTAGGTTGAAAAGTTTGGGGATTTGTTCAAAAAAAGAATTTAGAAAAGTTTTGGGGAAATGGAAAAAGGGATTACCTTTGCCGAACTTTCGCTTAAAAAAGCCGGGGGTGGATTGAAAAGATTAAAAAGATACAGAGTTCATTGAAGATATTGAGAAGGTAAGAAAACGAACTAAGAAGACGAAAGCTGGGAAGCTTTTGGGGATATAATAAAGAGTTCAAGAAAGCCGGGTCAGGACAGAAACATATTTAAAATTTTCTATACAACGGAGAGTTTGATCCTGGCTCAGGATGAACGCTAGCGGGAGGCTTAACACATGCAAGTCGAGGGGTATTGTAGCAATACGAGAGACCGGCGCACGGGTGAGTAACGCGTATGCAACCTGCCCTTTACAGGGGGATAGCCCGTAGAAATGCGGATTAATACCCCATAGCTCCACAGGACCGCATGGTCGTATGGATAAAGTAACAACGGTAAAGGATGGGCATGCGTGGCATTAGCTAGTTGGTGGGGTAACGGCCCACCAAGGCTTCGATGCCTAGGGGTTCTGAGAGGAAGATCCCCCACACTGGTACTGAGACACGGACCAGACTCCTACGGGAGGCAGCAGTGAGGAATATTGGTCAATGGGCGCGGGCCTGAACCAGCCATCCCGCGTGCAGGAAGAAGGCCCTATGGGTTGTAAACTGCTTTTTCGCATGAAGAACATCCCGGACGTGTCCGGGACTGACGGTAATGCGTGAATAAGCACCGGCTAACTCCGTGCCAGCAGCCGCGGTAATACGGAGGGTGCAAGCGTTATCCGGATTTATTGGGTTTAAAGGGTGCGTAGGCGGTTATATAAGTCAGTGGTGAAATCCTGCAGCTCAACTGTAGAACAGCCATTGAAACTGAAAGGCTTGAGTGATCTTGAGGTAGGCGGAATGTGTAGTGTAGCGGTGAAATGCTTAGATATTACACAGAACACCGATTGCGAAGGCAGCTTACTAAGGGTTTACTGACGCTGATGCACGAAAGCGTGGGGATCAAACAGGATTAGATACCCTGGTAGTCCACGCCGTAAACGATGATAACTCGCTGTTGGCGATACACAGTCAGCGGCTTAGCGAAAGCGTTAAGTTATCCACCTGGGGAGTACGCTCGCAAGAGTGAAACTCAAAGGAATTGACGGGGGCCCGCACAAGCGGAGGAACATGTGGTTTAATTCGATGATACGCGAGGAACCTTACCTGGGCTTAAATGTGCTACGACCGCCGGAGAAATCTGGCTTTTCGCAAGAACGAAGTACAAGGTGCTGCATGGTTGTCGTCAGCTCGTGCCGTGAGGTGTCGGGTTAAGTCCCATAACGAGCGCAACCCTTATTGTCAGTTGCTAACAGGTTAAGCTGAGGACTCTGGCGAGACTGCCACCGTAAGGTGTGAGGAAGGTGGGGATGACGTCAAATCAGCACGGCCCTTATGTCCAGGGCTACACACGTGTTACAATGGCCGATACAAAGGGCAGCTACCGGGCGACCGGGTGCTAATCTCCAAAGTCGGTCTCAGTTCGGATCGGAGTCTGCAACCCGACTCCGTGAAGCTGGATTCGCTAGTAATCGCGCATCAGCCATGGCGCGGTGAATACGTTCCCGGGCCTTGTACACACCGCCCGTCAAACCATGGGAGTTGGGGGTACCTGAAGTATGTGACCGC
>CAIYPA010000043.1 GCA_903927965.1 uncultured Bacteroidia bacterium
CCTATTGCTAAGGGCAACAATAGGTCGGGCCAACAAGATATTTTCGTATAGGTTATGTTGCGCGATCGCCGCTGCAAGGGCAAGCAATGTTTTCCCGGTCCCTGCTTTGCC
This sequence comes from uncultured Bacteroidia bacterium, assembly GCA_903927965.1. GTDB lineage: Bacteria > Bacteroidota > Bacteroidia > Bacteroidales > Prolixibacteraceae > JAAFHB01. The sequence continues at coordinate 112 of CAIYPA010000043.1, forward strand.
CGTCAGGCTGACCAACTTAATTTCAGGATCAAGTAGGGCATAAATGGAAAAAGTTTGTTCTGCATTACGTGGTTTAATCCCATATGCCACTTTTTTGTCAACCCTTTCAAACCGTTGACGGAATGGTGAAAAATGGGCCAAAACACTTGACTGGGCATTTTTCAGAATAAAAAATTCGTTTGCAAAAGGTGGCTTTTCAATTGCTGCTTCTTCAAGAGTAAGGAAATTATTTTCATATAACTGACTAATTAACTGATTGTTATAGTCTTTATCCTCTCTGATCCCCTGATGCAATACACTGATATCCCTTACTTTGTCATTCTTGTAATCTTCCGATTCGATAAATAGGGATTTTGCCTTCATCCGAAGATTGACATCTTTTGTTACCAAAACAACTTTGCGGTCATTGTATTTTTCCCTTAAATATTCGGTGATGGCCAATATCCGGTGATCAGGAATGTCTTCACGAAAGGATTCCTTCAGTTTATCTGAAAATGGTTTTCCGGTTTCAATGGTCAATTTGCCCTTGTCCGGCCCCAAAGGGATACCTCCATTAAAAAGGTCATTACCAACGATTTCATCAAGAATCCTTACAAATTGCCTCGCCTGGAAATTAATCTGGTCATTTCCCCTTTTGAACCTGTCCAATTCTTCCAGGACCGTAATCGGAAGTACAACGTCGTTATCGTTGAAATGGTAGATGCATTCATGGTCATGGAGAATGACATTTGTATCAATAACAAAAACTTTTGATTTTGACATTGGTTATGAGTTTTTTTTTAATACTATAAAATTAAGATAATATTGACCTTTTTATGTGAATGACCTTAGAAATTTATCATCTTTGTTTCCATTTCAACCCTTAACGGAGATTTCATGCAAAACTACGAAGAAGCCATCCAATATTTATACAACCACCTTCCTTATTACCAGAGATTGGGGCCACCTGCCTATAAGGACAACCTCGACAATACTATAGCTCTTGATGAACTGTTTGATCATCCCCACAACCATTTTAAGTCGGTACATGTTGCAGGAACGAATGGCAAAGGTTCTGTATCACATATGCTTGCAAGTGTATTGATGGAATCAGGTTATAAAACCGGACTTTATACATCACCCCATCTTAAGGATTTCAGGGAGCGGATAAGGATTGATGGGAAAATGGTGGACAAAGAATTTGTCGTTGAATTTGTTAAAGAATTTCTACAGTTGAATAAAAAATCCAAAATTGAACCCTCATTTTTTGAGTTGACAGTCTTGATGGCCTTTGATTATTTTGCGAAAAATCGAGTTGACATTGCGGTTGTCGAAGTTGGTCTGGGTGGCCGTCTCGATTCTACGAACATTATCCAGCCTGAATTATCTGTGATTACAAACATTAGTTATGATCATACAGCTTTGCTTGGTGATACATTGGGGCGTATTGCTTTAGAAAAAGCAGGTATTATTAAATCTGGTATCCCAGTTGTGATTGGCGAATCCCATCCTCAGACAAGTTTGATATTCAATGGTATTGCTAAAGAACAGGGAGCAGAATTGGTTTTTGCCGATCTATTGTTTGATACGGGACATCCTCTTCAATCTATCGATGGGGGTCAAATATTTAACATTCGAAAGGGTATGGAAATGGTTTATCAAAATATAAGGTTGGACCTTTTGGGAAAGTATCAATCTAAAAATATTTGCACTGTTTTGGCAGCAGTTGATGGATTAAAACGCAAAGGATGGAATATTCCAGAGCATGCGATTCGCTCCGGATTGGAAAAAGTAGTTGAGAATACCGGATTAGCCGGGCGATGGCAGGTATTAGGTGCAAACCCTCGTATCATATGCGATACTGGGCATAATGTAGCTGGAATACGTGAAGTAGTTGCACAGATCAAACTGGTTCCACACAAAACCCTCCATTTTGTGATCGGGATGGTCAACGATAAAGACATCATGGGAGTACTTGCCATTTTGCCGCGTGATGCAATCTATTACTTTACAAAAGCTTCTATTCCACGTGCGCTTGACGAAACGAAACTGATGAAATTGGCAGCTCATTTTAAACTTCATGGCAGTGCCTATCATTCTGTAAAAGATGCGATTGCCAAAGCAAAGCAAAATTCGTTACCCGAAGACCTGATTTTCATCGGGGGCAGTACCTTTGTGGTTGCAGAGGCGATTTGAATTTTGTGATAAATTATATGGGTTTTATGTGCTTACTCTTTCAATAATCTTTAAATTCGCGTACTTTTTGATAGACTAGTTCAAAAGTTAAAATAACCATCATATGGAATTACTTGATCAAATAAAAGTCAGGGCTCGTCAATTGCAAAACAGAATTGTACTTGCAGAAGGGACCGAATTAAGAACATTAAAAGCAGCCGAAATTATCATTAATGAAAAGCTGGCCAGGGTTATCCTGCTTGGAAATCCAGAAACGATCGAAGAGATTACTTTTAAGGAAGGGATAAATGTATCGGGAGCTGAAATCATTGATCCGGCTACTGATGAGAAAAGACAACAATATGCAGAGATGATGGTCGAAATCAGAAAAAGCAAAGGTTTGACCATCCAGGAGGCACTAGCCTCGTTAAATGACCCATTGGTTTTTGGCCCGATGATGATCAAGGCTGGTGATGCCGATGGTGAAATTGCAGGCGCTATCAATGCTACAGGTGATGTTCTTAGACCAGCTTTGCAATATGTAAAGACCCTTCCTGGTGTAAGTGTCGTTTCAGGGGTGTTTTTTATGCTATTTAAAGATAAATCTGTTGGTGATAATGGCGTTCTCGTTTTTGCCGACTGTGCAGTTATGCCCGACCCTGACGAAAGGCAATTGGCAGAGATTGCTGTAACCACAGCAAAGACAGCCAAAGCAATTGCAGGCATTGAACCAAGGATCGCGATGCTTTCCTTTTCAACAAAAGGGAGTGCCAAACATCCGCTTGTAAATAAAGTTGTGAATGCGACCCAAATTGCGAGGGAGATGGATCCAACCCTGTTGATTGATGGCGAAATGCAGCTTGATGCAGCACTGGTAGAGGCAGTTGGTCAACTTAAGTCCCCGGGAAGCAAGGTTGCCGGTAGAGCAAACGTGCTTGTTTTCCCTGGACTTGAATCTGCGAATATTGGTTATAAACTGGTACAACGGCTAGCAGGAGCCGAAGCGATCGGTCCTATCCTTCAGGGAATGGCAGCCCCGATAAACGATTTATCGAGGGGTTGTTCCGTTAGCGACATTGTAAACATGGTGGCGATTACTTCAAACCAAGCGGGGTAATTGGAGAAAGGGCATGGGGCTCGAGGCGTGGGGCATGGGACTTGGGGCATGGGGCTTGGAGAAAAGGAGAATGGAGAACGACAACTTGAAGTCACCAGCCGCCGGTAGCCAGTTGCCAGCCGTCAGTGGCGTTCAAAATAAATTGACATAGATTAAAAATATACAGAAATGGAAGACCTGATTATTGAACCCATCGAGGATTTCGGTTTAAGTAAGAAACAACAGCAAAAGACACTATTTTCAAAAATTGGTGTCATAGGTTGCGGTAAAGACGGGCAGAATATTGCACGGATTGCCAGTGCCAATGGGATTGAAGTGGTATTTGTCGAATTGTCGGAGGACAGGATACAAAATGCCTATAAGAGATTGGACATTGTCCTTGAACGCCGCATTGAGAACTGGGGCATGACCCAAAGTGAGAAAAAGTTGATCCTTTCAAGGATAAGGGGAAGTGTCGAATATAGTGTTCTCAAGGATTGTGACTTTGTGATCGAAGCCATCAGGGCAGAATCAAGTGAACGGAAAATTACGGAACGAAAGGAAGTTTTTAGGAAAGTCGAAGAAGTTGTAAGTCCTGATTGTATTATTGCGACAAATTCAACTACGATCATTATTACAGAACTCTCTTCAGAATTGAAATACCGTGACCGTTGTGTCAGCCTACATTTCTTTGTACAGTCACCTGAAGCACGTGTTTGTGAGGTTGTAAAAGGATTATATACATCCGATGAAGTTTACAACAGGGTTTTGAAATTTGTAAAAATGGTCAATCGGCAGGCTATACCTGTTGAAGAGTCAGCAGGTCTGATCTCAATACGTTTGTACACTGCCCTTCTAAATGAAGCTTGTGAAGTACTTCTTGAAGGAGTAGCCTCCATGGTTGACATCGACTCGGTTTGGAAAGTTGGATTTGGGATGCGTTTTGGTCCTTTTGAATTGGCCGATATTTTGGGGATCGACAAAATTAACCGTTGGATGGAGAACCTTTATTCAGAATTCGGTGATCCAAGGTATATGGCCTCTCCGGTTATTAAAAAATTGAACAGGGCCAAACGGTTTGGTGTGCATACCTGCGGTGGTTTTTATAAGTACGACCTGAACGGGAAAATTGTCGGTACCGGTCCCCTAAACAACGAGAGAATTTAAACACTGCAAAAAACTCAAAAATGAAAATATTGGTTATCAACTGCGGAAGTTCATCGATAAAGTATCAGTTTTATTCTTTGGCAGACAACCGCGTCCTCGCTAAAGGAATCGTTGAAAAAATTGGAATGAAGGGATCTTTTCTTAAACATGAAAAGGAATCTGGACAAAAGGTCCTTTTTGAAGGGGAAATTCTCGATCACAAAATTGGGATAGAATACATACTTGGCGTTCTTTCAAGTGTCAAACATGGTTGTGTCGCCACGCTTCAGGATATCAATGCAGTGGGGCATCGCGTTGTTCATGGCGGAGAGGAATTCAGTGAGAGTGTTCTGCTTTCTGATGAAACAATTGCAGCACTTGAAAAATACAACGAGCTTGCACCTTTACATAATCCACCCAACTTAAAGGGGATTTATGCGATCAAGTCATTGATACCTGAAATTCCGCAGGTTGCGGTTTTTGATACTGCATTTCACCATACAATGCCCCAACATGCGTTTATGTATGCCATTCCATATGCCCTTTATAAAAAATATGGGATCAGACGGTACGGATTTCATGGTACAAGTCATCGTTATGTATCAAACAGGGCTTGTGAAATTTTGGAAGTAGATCCCAAAACAGTCAAGGTGATTACCTGCCATTTGGGGAATGGTGCATCGGCCTGTGCCGTAAAATATGGCGAATCGATCGATACTTCAATGGGTTTTACCCCTGTTGAAGGGTTGATCATGGGAACCCGTTCAGGGGATATTGATATGGGTGCAGTTACTTACATCATGGATAAAGAACGCATCGGTACAAAATCGACATCTATCCTTTTCAATAAACATAGTGGATTGTTGGGTATTACAGGTATCTCATTTGATATGCGGGAAATTACTACAGCTGCTGCGAATGGTGATGAACGGTGTCAGCTTGCAATAAAAATGTTAAATTACAGAATAAAGAAATACATTGGAGCTTATGCGGCAGCTATGGGTGGAGTTGATATTCTGGTTTTCACAGGAGGAGTAGGAGAAAATTCTGATATTACTCGCTTTGGAGTATGCGAGGATCTTGAATTCCTGGGAATTGATATTGATCAACAGCTTAATACAGGATTAAGGAGCAAGGAACAAGTGATCAGTAAAAAGGATTCGAGGGTGAAGGTTATAGTAGTCCCAACCAACGAAGAGTTGATGATCGCCATTGATACTCAAAATATTGTATATAAGTCGGTTGCCAATTCATAATTAAAATAGTACCAATGTCCGGTCGAAGTTTGCTTTCGCGGTATCATCCCGGGACTTATTCAGAAGAACAATTCCAGATAGACAAGCGGATATTAGGACATTCGGTTTTCGTTTCCACAATATTGGTAGTCGTTTTATGGTTGGTTAAACTTTTTGAAATTGAATTTGGTTTCGATCTTTCGATTTTTGGAATTCTTCCGCGTGAACTGATAGGTTTACGCGGAATTATTTTTTCTCCTCTGATACATAGTAATATTGAACATCTTACTGCGAATTCATTGCCATTTTTGGTCCTGAATTTTTCGTTGTTCTTCTTTTATCGGAAATCCGCATATGCGATTTTTATCTTAACGTACCTTTTCTCTGGTATTTTCGTCTGGATTGGTGGGCGGGAGGCCTTGCATATCGGCGCAAGTGGTGTCATTTATGGTCTTGCGGCATTCTTGTTTTTAAGTGGTGTTATCAGCCATAATATCAGATTATTAACTATTTCATTGATTGTCATTTTATTGTATGGCAGTATGTTTTGGGGAATTTTCCCCTTGAAACCGGAAATTTCATGGGAATCGCATTTATGGGGCGGTCTCTCCGGATTTGTTCTTGCATGGTTGTATCGCAAATCAGCTCCAATAGTTGAAGTTGAAAATGATGACATGACTGATGAAACGGAAGAAATGGAAGATCAGGAATTGGAAGTGGAAAACACGGAAACAGAAGAAAATTCCAATCCGGAGATTTAATAAAATCAGATTTTTGTTGTACTTTTGCCACTATATTTTAATAGCAACCAGTTCTGTAAAACATGATCAGTCGAAGGATTATCCGCACCAAGGTTCTGCAAATATTTTATGCGCATGTATCTTCCCCATCCAAAACAATGACTCAGTCTGAGTCGGAACTCCATTTCAGCATCCGTAAAACGTACGATTTGTACCATCTTTTGTTTTCCCTTCTTAATGAATTAAAAGATTTTTCAAAGGATCGGATCGAATCAAGAAGATTGAAAAATCTTCCTACAAAAGACGACCTTAACCCTAACCTTCGGTTTGTAAATAACCGGTTGATCAAACGGTTAGGCGTTGATAAGAGCCTTAACAGTTACTTGTCAAAGAATAAACTGAACTGGTCACATTATCCCGACCTAATCAAAGGAATTCATGCCGCCATGATCGATTCCGATCTGTACATCAGCTATATCAACTCCGAAACTGATGATTTTAAAAATGACCGTAGGTTTTGTGAGGATTTTTTTAGCGAAATCCTCGTCAACAGTGATTTGATGCTCAATGAACTGGAAGAACAAAGCATCTACTGGAATGACGACCTTGACTTTGCGATTTCGATGGTGATTAAAACGATTAAAAAGTTTAAAAACGAGGAAGATCAGAACGAATACCTGATGTCGCTTTATAAAGATGAAGAAGATCAGGAATTTACGACCAAATTGTTCAGAAAGGCAATTCTTAACAACCATGAAAACCGAAGAGTCATTGAGAACTATACCAAGAATTGGGACGTTGACCGGGTTGCCATCATGGATATCCTGATCATGGAACTTGCCCTGACTGAGTTGATGGAATTTCCTTCGATTCCGATCAAAGTGACCTTGAACGAATACATCGAATTGGCGAAATATTACAGTACAAACAGGAGCAGTACATTTATTAACGGGATACTTGACCGGATTACCAGAGATTTTCGTGAGAAAGGTAGGATCGTAAAAGCGGGACGCGGATTGGTTGAAGGATGAGGACAATATTTTACAATATATTGATATTCATATTTTTACTTAATTTTATTTCTTCATGTGGAAACCAAAATCCTGTTCAAAAAGTAAATAGCCCTGCTTTAATGAGTGTGAAAAAGATTCCGGGTGAGATTGCTTTTGAGAAGGAAATTCATAATTTTGGTACGTTAAAAGATGGAGAGGTTGTTGCCTATTCGTTTAAATTCCGCAATAAGGGTGGGTCTCCAGTTAAAATATTAAAGGCAGAACCATCTTGTGGATGTATAGAAGTTAAGTTTTCCGAAAACGAAGTATTACCAGGCGATTCTTCTTTTGTCACGGTCATTTTTAATACTTCGGGCGAATGGGGCAATCAATTGAAGGAGGCAAGAATCGAAACTTCCAATGGTAAAAGTTTGGAAATTCAGGTGGGCGCCTACATTGACAATAAACAGTTTAATAACCTTTTAAATAATTAAAAATGAGTTCTATTTTATTTATTATTGCCCAGGCGGCACCAGGAGGTTCTAGTCCGACCTCCATGTTGATCATGATGGGCGCCATGATTGTTGTCTTTTATTTTTTTATGATCAGGCCACAAATGAAAAAGCAGAAAGAATTGACCAAATTCAGGTCTGCCCTTCAAAAAGGGGATAAAGTAGTCACTACTGGCGGAATCTATGGTAAAATCGATGAAATCAAAGACAATAATGTTATCATTCTCGAAGTTGCCCAGAATGTAAAACTTAAAGTTGACAAAAGTGTAGTGCTGAAAGATATGTCTGATGCACCAGTTGCTAAGTAATTGTCTTTAAACGGTTTATAATGAGTTTCGGAAGGCTGGGCAACCGGCCTTTCTATTTGACCTAAATGAAGTACCGTCATGTTTAATCGTATCGTTGAATACTTCAAATCAGAATTTGGTTCCTTTGCAAATGGAAAAGCGTTTGTCTTTTTGGTTTGCCTTGGGTTAGCGTCGTTCTTGTGGTTCCTCAATGCGCTCGAAAAACATTATACCGACCATATTTCCGTTCCCGTAAGGTACATCAATATTCCTAAAGATAAGGACCTTATTGGTAAATTGCCAGATAAATTCGAAATTACTGTTGATGCTTTTGGCTATACTTTATTGCAGCACAAATTAAGCCTTGCTTTCTCGCCTATCTTTCTTGATGTTAATGAACTAACCAATAATAATTTAGAAAGTAGATACATGTCGAAATTCACTATTTCGACCAATGGGCACAAAGAAGAATTCGCCAAACAGATTAGCAGTGAGATTGAGATCATCAACATAAGGCCCGACACAATCAATTTTTATGTCAGCAATGTGGTCGAAAAATTGGTTAAAGTCCATCCTGTTGTAAGCCTTGATTTTGACAAGGAATTTATTTTGCAGAAACCTCCTGTTGCAATTCCAGAACTGGTACTGGTCAGGGGACCAGAATTCATTTTGGATACCTTAAAATATATTTACACAAAACCTATCGTATTTAAAAAACTGTCTCATGATGTTGAGAAGAAGGCCGAACTTGTCTTTTTACCGGAACTTAGGTCTGAAGTCAATGAGATAAAGGTGCAGATAGGGGTAGAACAATTCACAGAAGCAAAATTCGAACTGCCCCTTGTGATCCTTAATCAGCCGGACTCATTGCTGATAAAGACCTTTCCATCAAAAATCAAAGTTACTTGCAGGGTGGGTTTAAGTCAATATAACAAATTGAACAATAGTAGTTTCCGGGCAATGACCGACTATTTGTCACATTCAATTGTCAACTCAAAATTGGCGGTTAAACTTGATAAAGTACCTGAAACTGTACTAACTGTTGACTATTTTCCCAAAGAGGTGGAATACATTATTGAGCGTAAATAATTTGGTTAATGAAAAAAGTCGGCATTACAGGTGGGATTGGTAGTGGAAAGTCAACGGTTTGCGAAATTTTCCATTTACTCGGTGTGCCGGTTTTCCATGCTGACGATGAAGCCAGATATCTGCAAAACAATGATTTAACAATCAGGGATCAATTTATCGGTCTTTTTGGTGCGGGTATTTATTTGTCAGACGGTAGCCTTGACAGGAAAAAGTTGGCAAGTTTGGTCTTCAATGACCCGGTATTACTTGATAAAGTGAATAAAATAATTCATCCATCTGTAAGACAGTGTTTTATTAATTGGACTCATGAATACATAAATGAACCATATGTTCTTTATGAAGCGGCAATTCTACTTGAAAGTGGATATACCAAAGATTTTGATTTAATTATTCTTATTTTGGCGGATGAAAATGTCAGAATCGAACGTGTGATCAAACGCGACAACATAAGTGAAGAGATGGTCAGGGATCGTATCAAAAATCAATTGACCGATAGTCAAAAAATTGAACTTGTCGGTTACATCATTGAAAACAACAATAGTCAATTATTAATCCCTCAGATCATTGATCTTGATAGGGCAATCAGAAATGATAATATACTCCACCATTCCAATCATTAATCCCATTTACACATAATTGAAATAAAACTTCTAAAATATCAATCCTGTAAGGGAAAAATCGTTACTTTTTTGTGATATTTGACGTTAATAATATTATCCAATCCATAATCTGTTTAAAATGTATAAAATTCAGACACTTAACAAGATAGACCAGGAAGGTCTTCAGGTATTTCCTACATCTGCCTATCAGATTGCCAATGAAATTGCTGATCCCGATGCAATTGTACTTCGAAGTTTCAGCATGCACGACATGGAGATTCCCTCATCAGTTAAAGCCATTGCGAGGGCAGGTGCCGGTGTGAACAATATTCCTCTTGCAAAATGTACTGAAAAAGGGATTGTCGTTTTCAATACACCAGGGGCAAATGCAAATGGTGTCAAGGAACTGGTAATTGCAGGCTTGCTACTTGCATCGCGTGATTTGATTGGTGGAGTTCAATGGGCCAAGACCCTTACTGCCGAAGGTGATAAAGTTCCAGCCCTTGTTGAAAAAGGCAAAGCCAACTTTGGAGGCACTGAAATCAAAGGCAAAACTTTGGCAGTTTTTGGATTAGGTGCTATTGGCGTATTGGTTGCCAATGCAGCCCAATCGTTGGGAATGAATGTAATAGGGTATGATCCATATATTTTGATTGAACATGCATGGAACCTTCACCATGATGTGGTTCGTGCCAGAAGTATCGAATCGATGTTGGCAAAAGCTGATTTCATAACGCTCCAAATTCCGTTGATGAATGAAACAAAAGGATTTATCAATGCTGAAAAGCTTAAGATGATGAAAGATGGTGTCAAGATCCTAAATTTTGCCCGTGGTGAATTGGTTGTGGATGTAGATGTTAAGGCCGCAATCGAATCAGGCAAAGTAGGTGCATATTTCACAGATTTTCCAAATGCGGAGCTTCTCAAAATGGAAAAAGTTGTCGCAATTCCGCACTTGGGTGCTTCGACCAATGAGTCGGAAGTCAATTGTGCGGTTATGGCTGCTGAACAGGTACGAAATTTCTTTGAAAATGGGAATATCCGTAATTCGGTTAATTTCCCCGCAGCTGAGATGGAGCGCAATTGTGGGGCAAGATTATTGATTACAAACAAGAATGTGCCCAATATTATCAGCCAGATTACCACAATCCTGGCTCAGGATGGGATCAACATAGACAATATGCTGAATAAAAACAAAGGGGATATCGCCTACAACATTATAGATACAAATGCAACTACGATTTCTGGAACTATCGTTGATCGTTTGGAGACAATCGAAGGGGTATTTATGGTTAGGGCGTTGCCAGCAAAATAATAAATAATCAACAAAGTTAATTAATCTTTAAAAGCATGAGTAATTCAGTAACCAACAAAGCGGCTGACAATATCCGCATTCTCTCAGCTGCAATGGTGGAAAAAGCCAATTCCGGGCATCCGGGTGGCGCAATGGGTGGAGCCGATTTTGTGAATATTCTGTTTACGGAATTTTTAAAATATGATCCAAGTGAGATGACTTGGCCGTTCCGTGACCGGTTTTTCCTTGATCCTGGACATATGTCCCCTATGCTCTATTCTGTTCTCGCCCTTGCCGGAAACTATACTATGGAAGACCTTAAAAACTTCCGTCAATGGGGGTCTGTAACTCCTGGTCATCCAGAAGTTGATCCGGAACGTGGAGTTGAAAACACTTCTGGTCCTCTTGGACAAGGACATGCAATGGCGGTAGGTGCTGCAATTGCAGAACGGTTTTTAGTGGCCAGATTTGGTGAATGGATGGCACACAAGACTTATACTTTCATCTCTGATGGAGGTGTTCAGGAAGAGATATCGCAGGGTGCAGGTCGCCTCGCCGGCTATCTGGGATTGAACAACCTGATCATGTTTTATGATTCAAATGATATTCAGCTATCTACAGAGACAAATGCTGTGACGGTTGAAGATACTGAAATGAAATACAAGGCTTGGGGTTGGAACGTCCAAACCATCGCTGGTAATGATGCAGATGCAATTCGAAGTGCAATTGCTACCGCTTTGTCAGAGAAAAGCAGGCCATCATTGATTATTGGTAAGACCATCATGGGCAAAGGTTCGGTTAAGGAAGATGGTGCCAATTTTGAACGCCAGTGCTCAACACACGGACAACCATTGACCCATGCAGGGGCTTCGTTCAAAAAAACAATTGCCAATTTGGGTGGCGATCCTCAAAATCCTTTTGTGATCTTCCCTGAAGTGGCCGAATTGTACGCCAAGCGCCGTGAAGAGTTAAAGGTTTGGGCCAACTCGAAGAACGATGAAGAAGATGCCTTGGCTGCTGCAAATCCTGAACTGGCTGCTAAACTTGATGCCTTTTTATCAGGTGATGCTCCTGAATTTGATTATTCAAAAATCGTCCAGAAGTCAGGTGCTGCTACCCGAAATGCCTCAGCAACTGTATTGGCTGCTTTTGCAAAAAATGTTGGCAACATGATTGTCTCCTCTGCAGATCTTTCCAATTCAGATAAGACCGACGGCTTCCTTAACAATACCAAAGCATTTAAAAATGGTGATTTTACCGGTGCTTTTCTTCAGGCTGGCGTTTGTGAACTGACGATGGCTTGTGTGATGAACGGCATTGCCCTTCACGGAGGCATCCATGCTGCTTGCGGGACATTCTTTGTTTTCTCCGATTACATGAAACCAGCCGTTCGTATGGCTGCGCTGATGGAACTTCCTGTTAAATACATTTGGACACACGATGCTTTCCGTGTTGGGGAGGATGGTCCAACCCATCAGCCTGTTGAACATGAGGCTCAAATCCGTTTAATGGAGCAGTTAAAGAACCATCATGGCGAAAATTCTGTTTTGGTATTGCGTCCGGCCGATGCGCAGGAGACCACTGTAGCCTGGCAACTTGCAATGGAAAATACATCCACTCCAACAGCATTGATCCTGTCAAGGCAAAATATCAAAGATTTACCTGCTACCGGTAGTCGCTATGAAGCTGCAAAACAAGCCGCAAAAGGTGCTTATACTGTCGAAGAATGTGAGAACCCAGCAGTAATCCTTGTGGCTTCAGGTTCTGAAGTTGCATCCTTGATCGAAGGCGCAATTTTGTTGCGTGAACGTGACGGGCTTGGTGTCCGGGTCGTTTCTGCCCCTTCAGAAGGACTTTTCCGTCAACAGGACAAAGCATATCAGGAGAGTGTACTTCCTTACCATGTTCCAAAATTTGGGTTAACAGCTGGTTTGCCAATAACTGTGCGTGGTTTGGTTGGCGATGCTGGTGCTGTTTGGGGATTGAGTTCGTTTGGTTTCTCGGCTCCTTATGATGTGCTAGACAAACAATTGGGCTTCACAGCTGAAAATATTTACAATCAGGTTAAGGCATTATTGGCCTGATACATTTATCGTTTTACAATAGAAAAACGGATGCCAACAGGTATCCGTTTTTTATATTAAAATAATGTTACATTTGTTTGGAGTAATACACTTGACAATGGACTCCTTCACTGTAAAAATTGCTGATCAACAATGGGAACTTGACGAAATATGTCAGTTGAACCATCAAACATTTTCGGAAGAAATACCCCAGCATGGAAAAACTTCAAATGGATTCCTTATTGACAAATTTCACTCTGAAAATCAATATGTTATTTGTATTTATCTGAATGAGATAGTTGGAATGGTTGCTTTAAGGGACAACAGGCCATTTTCTCTCGATTATAAATTATCCGACCTGGACAATTACCTGCCACTAAATAGTACAATATGTGAAATACGTTTGTTGATCATCAAGCCTAAATACCGCAACACCCATGTGTTCTTGTATCTTTTCAAAGAATTGTTCGATCAGTGCGTCAGGAAAAAATATGATTTGGTGGTGATATCTGGGATCCTGGCCCAACAGAAATTGTATAGGAGTCTTGGATTTGTCCCATTCGGTCCGTTGGTTGGGGGGGAAGTAAAATTCCAGCCAATGTATTCGATTCCTGAATTCTTCTTCAAGTCAAAGCATTACCTAAGAACATTAAAAAATAAATTAAATATTATCAATGCTTTACCCGGTCCTGTAACTGTTAAGAATAAAGTATTGGAGGAATTTTGCAAACTTTCTGAATCTCATCGCAGCAGCAATTTTCATGAAATTTACAAGAAAATATCACGTTCGTTGTGTAGGTTTGTTAACGCAAAGGAGGTACAGATTTTTACCGGATCAGCAACCCTGGCAAATGAAGTGATGTTGTCACATTTATATGCGTTAGGAGAAAAGGGATTAATTTTAAGCAATGGTGAGTTTGGCGATCGGATTGTTCATCAGGCAAGATGTCAAAAGATCAATTTTGTTGAGCATATTGTCCAACTGGGCGCGGAGTTTGAGATTGGTCACATTGAACAGCTTTTAAAAATAGATCCGGATATAAAATGGGTATTTGCTGTTCATTGTGAAACTTCCTCTGGAATTGTAAATGACATTCCCGGAATAATGGAAATATACAATCGGCTAAATATTAAGATCTTGCTTGACTGTGTCAGTACATTTGGAATCATTCCCCTTAATTTGGAAAACGTTTATATGGTTTCGGCAAGTAGTGGCAAGGCTATCGGGTCCCATTCCGGATTATCGATGATATTCTTTAACTCCCTTCTTCACATTCCTGAAGATACAATTCCTCTTTACCTCGATATCTGGCATTACATAAGGAAGAATGGAATGCCTTTTACAATGAATTCAAATTCTTTATATGCTCTTGGAGCTGCAATTGATTCAATTGACATCGGTTTTAAGTACAAAGATGTTAAAGAAAAATCGTTGTGGTTAAGGAATCAGGTTATAGACTTGAACTACAATGTAATCTCATTGGAAAGCAATGCTTTACACCCCGGAATCATAACCATCAGGCTGCCACAGTCGATTAATTCTTTAGCATTTGGTAAATTTCTGGCCCTAAAAAATATATCAATCAGTTATGGAAGTGATTATTTATTAAAGCAGAACTTAATCCAGATCTGCCTGTTCTCCGAAATTGTTAAAGATGATTTACAGTACATTGTGAATATACTCAGGGAGGCGAAAATCTTTTTTGAAGGATAATTAATGATATATAGTTCTGGAATTATCAAGGCTGCTGGCAATTAGCGACTGGCGGCTGGCTGTCTTCAAATCAAACCTGCAATTGAATTTGAATATCTGAGGCCGTCAAAAATTGAATTCGATTTATGACGAATTTATTTGTCACAAAATTAAGGACAAAATCTAAATTCAGCGAGCTGCTAGCCACCAGTTGCCAGCCGCCAGTTGCTCATTTCCTAAAAAGCCGCTTTAAGCCTCTCCTCAATCCGTTGTTTTACAAGGTTATTCAATTCATCAGAGTTTAAACCTTTTGGATCGATTACAGGTAAAAATTCGACAATGATTTTTGTCCTTTTCACCCGGTTCTTATCTGACTTGTCTCCATAATAAGCACCTGATATGGCAATTGGTACAATAGGAATGTCTAATTCCGTACTTAACAAAGCATACGTTTTCTTAAAGGTCCCCATTCCGCCACTCAGGGTTCTTGTCCCTTCCGGAAATATCATAATCTTCTTGCCTAACTTGACCACCTCAGCCATTTTTGTGATCGACTCCCTGATGTCTTTCGATAGGTCCGTCACAATAATATTCGTTCTTTTGGCCAGATTGCTACGGACAAAGCCTTTAACATGGCTATCCTTTGCAAAGGAGTAAGTATTCCTGAGCGTTTTTTTATCCAGATAGGAGAGGACCAGAAAACCATCCAGTTTGCTCTGATGATTGGGCGCAAAAAAGCAGGGGCCCTCCGGTATATTTTCAAATCCTTTGCCTTCAATCTTTATGAACAGGTTTGAAATGTGCCGAACTGACCTGACAATAAAACCATAAAGAAAGGAAGACTTTGGAAGTTTAACGGTAGCATCCTCCTTCAATTTACCTGTCCATGTACTATCTTCCTGTTTGTGAAAGAGTTTATTCATCGTGATGTGATCCGAAATATTCCGGATCGATGGAAACTTCAGTAACTGTTCTTCGCTGATCGAAACCCCGAATGTATTTTCGATGTAATGGATCAGGCTTAGTTTTCCCAAAGAGTCGAGCGCAATATCAAAAACCAGGTTATCTTCGGGCGAAATGTCCATATCCACTTGCGACTCTATGAATGATTTTACCGCACGGTATTCGGCTGTATCGGGATCCTTTGATTTGGCTTTTTCGCTCTCTGCCTCAGTAATCATCTCCTCAAGTTTGAACCTTTGAAGTTTGGAAAGCCTCGTACGAGGTAACTCTTTGTTAACAAGAGTAAACTGCATAATCCGCTTGTAAGAGCTCATTTCGGCATTGAACGGTGTGATCACCGATTCCCTGAAAAAATTTAGAATATCGGTTATATTATTGTCTGACAGGTATTTATAATCTGGGAAAATCACTGCATGAAGCATCTCTTTGTACATAAATACACCAGCTTCCTTGATGGCAGGGGAGGAGCCATCCAATTTCATTTCAACTTCCACCGGATTGATGTTCTTCCCGTTGGGCAACACAATTATCTCCTTTTTCCTGCCGGTTATGTAGAGAAAACCCCCTTTTTCGATCCGGCCAAGGTCACCGGTGTAAAGCCAGCCATCTTTGATCACATCTGCAGTCTCTTCTGGTCGGTTATAATAACCTTTCATGATACTTGGCCCTTTGGCAACGATTTCGCCATCTCTTATTTCGACAGTCAAACCAGGCAAGGCCTGCCCCGTAGAACCGATCTTGACATTTCCGGGTCGTGGAAAGGTAATCATGGGTGCTGCTTCGGTCATTCCAAATCCTTCAAGGATATCGAAACCAATGGCATAGAAGAATTTGCCAACTTCCTTGTTAAGGGCAGCACCACCGGCAATCATGAAAATAAGGTGGCCACCCAAACCTTTATGGATCTTTTTAAACAGTGTTTTACCAAGTTTCCTGCTTTTGGTCCGATAGACAAGCCCCAGAAAAGCTTTTGCGACAATGCTTTTATTTATTTTCGCCATCAGTCCCCTATACATTAATTCGTAAAGTCTTGGTACACCTATCATTACAGTAACCTGATTGTCAGCAAGGGTTTTCATCAGGTCAGGTGTCTGCATCGAAGGGGAAACGACAAGGGTACCACCTGCATAAAGCGGAACCATTAGGGATCCAACCAACGGAAAAACATGATGCAAGGGGAGGAGCACGAGCGTCTGACTTTCCGAATGAAAGATTTTGGCCTCGATGACTGCGTTCATGTTCTCGATGATATTGGTATAGGAAAGCATGACCCCTTTGGGACTTCCTGTCGTGCCGGATGTATAGATAATCACAGATACCGAATCGTTGTCTTCAGGACCGATCCAGGTACTTTCGGGCTGTTCCAGGATTGGTAGGTGGTCTTCAAAAATAATGACCCTGGGTTTAAACGATGTTTTTTTATCAACTTTCGAATAGGCTTCCTGCATTCCAACACTGATAAATAGGATTTCAGGTTGGCAATCATCGATAATATAGGCTACGTCATCTGCAGCAGCCATATAATCGATAGGTACGGCAATGCTTTTGCTTTGAAGTGCGGCATAAAAGGCATAAATCCATTCCACCCGATTTTCAGCATAGATCCCAACTTTCTTAATATCCTGATTATTAATAAGAAGGGAAAATTGCTGAATATACCTTAGCATCTCTCTTCCTGTTATATTCTGGTTGTAGGTGATAATGTAATTTTTATCAAGATTGTCCCTGTTAATAATCGCTTTTTCCATAAATGATTAAAATAAATATGCCTCCAATGTAATCAAAAATTGTGAATTACAAAATGTCTTCCAATTCCTGTAGGAATATGTTCGTTTCATTTGCTAAATTTGTGGCATTTGTAAAAATTAGGATATGTCAGGACATAGTAAATGGTCGAAGATCAAACGGAAGAAAGGGGCACTTGATGCCAAAAGATCGAATATATTCAGTCGGTTATCGAAGGAAATCACTGTTGCGGTGAAGGAAGGCGGGATCAGCGACCCGGCAATGAACGCGCGGTTACGGCTTGCTGTGATGAATGCCAAAGGGCAGAACATGCCGAAGGAAAATATTGAACGAGCCATTAGCAAGGGTGAAAAGGATGGGAATGATTTGACGGAGATATTTCTCGAAGGATATAGTGCCGGCAGGGTTGCAGTTTTTGTGGAGTGCCTCAGTGACAACAACAACCGGACTGTTGCCGATATTCGCTCGATATTCAACAAACGCGGAGGTAGCCTTGGAACAAAAGGATGCCTGAATTTTATTTTCGACAGGAAAGGTATTTTCACTATTCCGGTAAAACCGGGAATGAACATTGACGATCTTGAACTGGAATTTATCGAAGCAGGCGCAGAAGACCTGGAGATCGAAGATGGAATGATAACAGTAACAACAGCCCTGGAGGATTTTGGAAAGTTCAACAAGAAGCTTGAAGAATTTAAAATAGAACCACAAAAGGCAGATTTACAGAGAGTCCCAACTGTGGATAAACGTTTGCCTGTTTCCGATTCAAAAGTTGCACTTCGTATGATAGAGGAACTTGAAGAAAATGAAGATGTTCAGAATGTCTATCACAACCTTGAAATGACAGAAGAGCTGGAAAAAGCCTTAGATGAAGAATGATTTCTGCGGCTTAGTGAAGAACGGAGAAGGGAGAACGGAAACCGAAGGAGGGATAATGGAGAAAGGGAGAAAGGATGCTGGAATAGGGGACAGGAGAC
>CAIYPA010000044.1 GCA_903927965.1 uncultured Bacteroidia bacterium
AGCCCATCGAGTTCGACAAGTAATGAAAGTAATGCTGGATTGCCATAATTGCCAAATTCATCACGTGAGAGTGCTACGCACTCTATGTCGTCGATTATTATTATGGCTTTTCCCAAATCCGCAGCAAGAGAAAAAACGTTGGATAAGTATCCGTCATCGGCCATTCGGAATGGTACCGTCGTTATCACCGAGATATCGGAGGTGGCATCACTCATGACTGCTTTGCAGGCCAAGGTTTTTCCACATCCGGGAGGGCCAGCAAAAATTAGTCCGCGTTTAGTCGGAATACCCAATTTTTTCCAAAGGGCTGTTTTGCGAAGGAAGCCAACGCTGTTCTTTTGTATTGTTTCCTTAATGCGATCGTTTAGTATGATTGCATCCCATGATTGCGGGCGAATGTCCAGGAACTTAATTCTGGTACCTAATTGGACCTGCTTCCCGCGGTAGATATTCTCCTCCCTTCCGACTGTGTTGATTGATTTCACAAACGCATTGATTTTAACCCTGTCTTTTGAAAGCCCCTCGACCGACACGCTATTACTACTTTCCGGGCCGATTTCCGCAGTGACGACAAGGCGCACAGCCCCTTTTTGAAGCAGTAGCTGGCCATCGCGAAGAAGCAGCTCTTTCTTCCTGTAATCCACTTCGACCTTAACAAATATTGCCTCGGGCGCTCGATATCCTAACTTTCGGACCGTTTCCCACGCTTCCCTCTCAATTATGCGTTGGAGCGACCATGCCAAAAGAGACCAGTAGAAATTTGGCAGAATTATGCAATCCTGATAACGCTTTCCTTTACCGAGGAAATTTTCAATCGGTGCAACGTTTTTTTCACGCAGGCGTTTCTGATATCTCTCATACCGGGTCAAGCCGGCATCGGCATCTGTCGCTACATTATTCTTTTCATCTGTCATTTAATTTCTCCCATTTAGAAATATTTGTTATCGACAAATCATGATGTGCTGATCGGAAAGTTTTCATTTGAGCGGTAATAAATCGATGGGTTTGGATTGTTAGTTACCCTATAAACCTGGCTGCCGGGTTGGTATTTTTGAACGCAATACCAAGCGAGGTTTTAACATTCTAATCTTGCTCTCGATCTCTTCTAAACTCCCTGAGATGCTGCAGGAGAAGCAGTGGTAAATTTCGATTGGGTGTTTCCGATCCTGGTCCCAATCTTTAAAAAGGTTATTGCAAAGACATTTAGGGCAGAGTATTCGGCTAAATATAGTCTTGCCTCCAATTAAAACATTCGATCTATTTCTGCATATATTCAATTTTTAATGTGCATTTGTTGCAGGCTACCCGGATTGGCACTGTTAGGTGCTATTTTTCAGTAACTTGGTATACCTATTTGGTTTGCGCACCTCCTTCCAATAGTTTTTGGGCAAACAAAAACCAGGCCTTTCGGCCTGGCACAAGAAAAAACCTAGAATAAATCTAGGTCCGGGAAACTATCCCCATCGTTTGTTCGGAATCAACTAAGTTTGTTCTAATTTCTTATGATAGAAATATAACCTATTTCGTATAGTTTGTCAAGGATTACATACCCCGTTAGGCATATTTGGTGCCAACCAAAACCCACAATTAGGAGTGGTATTATCGTGCATTTCTAGCTTGAATATTGGGCATTTAGACTCTTGATATTTTCAACATATATCTCTAATATATGACACAATATAGCGAACCGGGATAAAATAATGGAATCCAAAACAATCAGAGTTGAAATTGACGTTTTCAATGAACTTAATTCATATCGCAAAAGGGGTCTATTAAACAAATATTTACGTCTCGTCCTTGGGCTCCCTACTCCGTTTAAGGATGTTCTAGATAGTTTAAAAAAAGAAGAACAAACCGCCAAAGGATATCTGAAAAATCGGTATGATATTCGCTCGAAGAAGCAGAGAACCCTAGGCATTATCTTCGCCAACAAAAGCAAACTGGTCATTCTAGTCAGGGAAAACGATGCTATTAATTTATGCTTAAGGGGTAATGATAAGGGAACAACCCAAAGGTATTTCAAGGCGAAATCTTTTAAATGGACTATCGACTACGACGATGAGGTAAAAAAAAC
>CAIYPA010000045.1 GCA_903927965.1 uncultured Bacteroidia bacterium
ATCCGGATTCTTTTACCTCTTTTCTCAATTTTAGGGGGGTCAACATCTGCCGGACTGTCATGAAAAACTATCATGAAAACCACAGAAAAAACCTATTTTTTTAACCGGTCTGCGGGGGGTCAACATGATCCGGATTATCCAGCTTTTGAAGCATTGAACAGAACCCTGCTTTTGAAACTGTCGGTCCATAGCATCTGCATCTCTACGATAAACTGTTGCCCTTTTTCATCAATACATCTCACATCAACAATTGAATTTGCAAACATTGGAATTTCGGGAACCATTTCAGCAGGAAGATATTCAAGTGAGACAATCTTTTTACCTTCAGAAAGCGGCATAACAGCATTCAGAAAACTCTTTAAGAGGTGGGGATGCTCCCCAAATACTTTCTTAAAAGTCAGGTCATTTTTTGGGTCAAGATAACGCATAACTAAATTTGTTAACCAAGTAATAACAGTAGAACAGAATATTGCAGGTCAATAACCGACACAGACTTGAATGTGAAAGTTATTTTTCACGAAGATACAATTTTTTTATGGATTCGAAATTCAATTTAAATTGTTAAGTTTGCTCAATAATGATCTTACCGGATTTAATAAACCCTGCTTTGAGCGAAATCAACAAAAAAGAACTGAGCGAAATCGACATTTGCGATCTTTACATCACACCTCAATTGACCATACTTTTATAAAGAAATGCGCTCAGAAATGACTGGTATTGCAATAACAAGAGTTACACTTAATAAACTGAATAGTGCAATAATAACTCTTCCTCCTCTTTCCGAGCAGCACCGGATTGTTGCGAAGGTTGATGAATTATTTGGGATATGTGACGCATTAAAGGAGAAGATTGGGGCACAGCAGGTTGTCCAGCTACACCTGGCCGATGCGCTTACCCTTTCGGCGGTCGAAGACCCCAAAAGGGTAATTACGTAGGCAACCCCAACCAATTTTCCAGATCAACAATATCATCCTGCTCTCCATGAGCCGAAATGAAGTTTGCCTGACTATCGAACCAACCCAATACTGCATCGCGCTTGACCTGTGTCGGCCTTAGTGATAAACACGTCAGGTAGGACGACCAGGGGTAATCCATCGCAAATTCGGTAATTTTATGGTGGACCGGATTGTTATGGACATACCGAACAAGCCGCTTGAAATAGACTAGTTCATCGACCCGTTTTCGGTGGAATGGGTGTTCAAACAGGCTGCCTGTCCGATGGGTCCATTTGTTAAAGTATTGGCAATATGAATTGAACAGGTGGGAGAATTGGTTGGAGGGGTTGTATCGTTTGGGTGGTTTACCGCTTTTGGGGTCTCCGACTTCCGACAAGCACCCAACCCTTTTGGGGTCTCCGACCGCCGAAAGGGTTGGATCCGGAATAAACCCGATTTCATTCTGCTCCTTGATTCGGACCAGCACATGAAAATGGTTTTTCATCAGCACCCAGGCATAAGTATCGGCAACCTGTGGAATGTATTTATCGTACAATTCGAGGAAGTGCTTGTAATTGGCACTTTCGACAAACAGGTTACAACTATTAGTTCCCCGATTAAAAATATGGAAGTATTTCCCATATACCAGTGGTTCAATTTGTTGCATAATTTTTTGATTTTAGGTATCCTACGACTTAGTAAATATACAACAAATCCGCGAAATAAGGAAGATATTAACTTTGCATGAACTCAACATCAATAGCAAAAAAATTATTTTAAAAATTTTCCCAATTCGTTTGGATTTTGAAAAATC
>CAIYPA010000046.1 GCA_903927965.1 uncultured Bacteroidia bacterium
AGTAAAGTCCAAAACACATATGATATGCTGATAGCGGTACAAAAGAAAGTCAAGGACGTTCCAGGTACAAAAGGTAAAGGTGTTTTTTATTGGGAGCCCGAAGGGGCCAGGAGCTGGAGCCATTATGCATTGAGCTGCTGGGGAGATGATGGAAAACCGACTAAAGCTTTGGATGCTTTTATAGGAGATTAAAAACTATATTTGTTTTATAGTTTCGGATAGAGGGAGACTTAAAGATCATTCAACTAAATATTAATCAGATGAAAAACTTCAGCATCTTTTCCATTTTGTTGGTTTTTACAATTTGTGCCTGTACAGTCTCTGGACAAAAAAACAGGGAAATAAAGAACCCCTTTTTTGTCTTTAACAATGGGCTTAACAAGCAGGGGCTTGAATTTATCCCTTACGATGATCAGGCCAAACTCCTGAAAAAATATGGTTTTCAGGGAATTGAACACCGTGAAACAAAAGGGATTCTTGAACTACGGGACGCCCTGAAAGAGAAGGGGTTGAGCCTTTTTGCCGATTATATGCAGATCGATATTGACAAACCGGAACCCTACCTGCCTGATTGGAAAACAGTGATCCCGCAATTGAAAGGGACAGGTATTATCCTTTGGGTTCATATCCACTCAGCAGTTTATCAACCCTCCGATGAAGCCGCGGATCCTAAAGTTGTGGCAATCCTTCAGGAACTTGCCGATTATTGCAAACCTTTTGGTGTGAAAGTTGCAATCTATCACCATGTTGGGTTTCTGGCTCAAAAAGCTGAGGATTCCTTCCGCTTGGCACAAAAGACAAACCGGGAAAATGTAGGTTCGGTGTTTAATTTGTGCCACTTCCTAAAAACTGATTCTGAAGAGAACCTCGAAAAGGTAATCAGCCTTACCCTTCCAAAGCTGATGGCAGTTTCGATCTCTGGTGCCGATGGCGGCGATACGAAAAACATGGATTGGGACCGTTTGATCCAGCCCTTGGGGAAAGGGACGTTTGATGTTTTCAGGCTTGTCGAATTTCTAGTTGATAAAGGTTTCACTGGCCCAATTGGTTTACAGTGTTATGCATTGAAAGGTGCACCAGAACAATATCTCCCACAAAGTAGTGAAGCCTGGAAGAGTTTTAAGGCACGATATGCATCGGGAACTAATGCCCTCTCGAAGGTTGAGAAAAAAGAAGGATGGGAACTGCTTTTTGATGGAAAATCTACCAATCTATGGCGTGGAATCAACCAAAAAGTCTTTCCGTCAACCGGATGGAAAGTTGAAAATGGTGACCTTATTGCCTGTGCCGATTCAGTAAATGGTGGAGATATTATTACCAAAAAGCAATATGGGAATTTTATCCTCAAATGGGAATGGCTCATGGAAACCAAAGGTGGGAACAGTGGGGTAAAATACATGGTGATGGAGGGATTGGGAACCAATAAAGCCTATGGTTATGGCCTTGAATACCAGTTGCTCGATGACAAGAACCATCCCTGGATGACAGAAGGGAAAATGAAACCCAACGACTTCCATACTTTAGGTGCATTATACGAACTTTATTCGGCCTCCCCCGATAAACGTCCAAGCCCCCTTGGATTGTGGAACGAGAGCCAAATCGTTTGTAAAGATGGCAAAATCGAACATTGGCTGAACGGTAACAAGATTTTGGAATGTGACCGTTCAACAAGTGATTTTAAGACCAAAATTGCCCAAAGTAAATTCAAGGATATTCCGGGCTACGGGATCATTCCAAAAGGATACATCCTTTTACAGGACCATGGTAGCGTTATCCATTTCCGTAACCTGAAAGTCAAGCAGTTATAACTATCAATCCAACAATGATATACACATATTTATTCCTATGATTTACAACCAATGGTACCTAATCCTCGAATCAAAAGAACTAAAGAAAAATAAACCGCTCAGGGTAAAGCGATTGAACGAAACTCTTGCTCTTTGGCGAGATGGCAAAGGGAGTATTTGCTGTATTGCCGATCAGTGTTGCCATCGTGGGGCATCTCTGGGTTGTGGCAAAATTGAAAATGGAAATCTCCAATGCCCCTTCCACGGGTTTATTTTCGATCAGACTGGCAATGTCCGGTTAATCCCTGC
>CAIYPA010000047.1 GCA_903927965.1 uncultured Bacteroidia bacterium
AAAGCGGAGATCACCTACAATTCCCAAAGCACCTATATCCTACCAGTACCCGGCAAGAAAGGGCAGTTTATTTTTATGGCCGACCGTTGGGTACCCGAAAATGCAATAGATGGCCGTTACATCTGGCTTCCTGTACAGTTTGACCAGCAAGGAATTCCGTTTTTGGAATGGAAAGATGAATGGAGCTATTAGTGGGGAGCATGGGGCAAAGAGCGGGGAGCATGGAGCGTGGATTAGGAACAAGGATACGGTGGAAACTGGAAAACACAGACCGGAAAAAGCTCGACTTTAAATCAAAAAATAGAATTTTGAACATTTCAAGCCATCAAATAGTTATCAATTGAAGTGATTGATGTTTCAATTCTGTACTCTGGGAATATATATTTTATTAAGCTTATTAGACTATGAATCAATTATTTAGCACCAATTATATGAAATCCATGGTTTTGGTATTATTTTTTTCCATCTTGGCAGAACTAAATGTATCTGGGATTGAAAAGATCAAACGGACGGAAACATCCAAAGTTAAAATCGCCTTGAACTGTTATTCGTTCAACCAGCCTTTAACGGCAAAAGGGATGGGTATTGAAGAGATGTTTACTTTTTGTGCCTCGGTTGGATTTGAGGCTGTTGACTTAACAGGATATTACTTTTCATCATACCCCAAAGTTCCTTCCGATGAAGAGATTTATAAATACAAGAAATCGGCCTTCCTTCTTGGTCTGGATATCAGCGGAACCGGAGTGCGGAATGATTTTACCTTACCAGATCCAACGAAACGAAAATTGGAAGTCCAATTGGTAAAAGACTGGATATTGGTTGCCGAGAAACTTGGGGCACCGGTTATCAGGGTATTCGCAGGGAAAGAAGTTCCAGCCGGCTTTTCTCGCACCCAGGTGGTTGAATGGATGGCGAAAGACCTCCAGGAGTGTGCCGAATTTGGAGAAAAACACGGTGTGATGGTAGGTATCCAGAACCACAACGATTTTTTAAAAACTTCCGGCGATATAGAAGAACTCCTTTCAAAAATTAACTCCAAATGGTTTGGGCTGATCCTTGATATTGGAAGTCTGAGGACGACCGACAATCCTTACAAGGAGATCGAACAGGTTGTCCCTTACGCGATCAACTGGCAAATCAAGGAAACGGTATTTATCAACAATGTTGAGACAAAAACCGATCTGAAGAAGATCGTAGCGATTTTGAAGAGTTCACGTTATCGCGGATATATTCCCATTGAAACTTTAGGCGCAGGTGACCCTAAAGAGAAGGTTGCCCGTTTCTTTAATGAAGTCAAAAATGCAGTCGAAGAGAGGCCAAAGAGTTTGGGGATATAGAAATTTAAAACATCCTGTATTTCAATTCGTTAATCAACTTATCGATGACGGTTATTTGTAAATCGGTGAATTTTATGATTTTTTCAATAGGTTCGTTTTCTTGAATCAATCACTTTGCAACTCCAATAGCCTTTTCCTGTGCAGCTTCCTCCTTTGCCGTGTCCACAAAGCAGTTCCATTCGATATCATTTGGATTGCCAAATGCCTGTCGCCAGAGGCCAGCCGCTAGCAACCAGTTGCCAGCAGCCAGCAGCAATCTTCAAATCTGCGAATAGTCGAGCGGTAGCAAGAATATCTTGTTGACAACACTTACCGTATTTGCAAATTCCGGTTTGGCTTTCAGCGTGTTCCATTCGGGGCTTTCCCCAAATTTTTTCCAGAGTGCGGTGCGTTCAGCCATATCGGTAAAACCTAGCATATAGATCAATGCCGGCATCTGTGGACCAGCAAGTATTTCCCCAAAAAAGACACATTTCAAACCCACCTTTTCAAAAATGCCCATCTCTTCAGAATTGAACATTTTGATCTTTCGTTGTGCTGCCTCTTCGTTGTTGCTTTCATAGGTCCGCAATTCGAACATTGTCCGCTCCTTTGCAGGCACCTTCAATTTTGGAATCCCGTCAAAGGCTTCCATCAAATAGGTTTCGTACCGTGTAAACGTCCCCAATTCGGCAGTGGTTTCAAAGTAACCTTTACCGGCAGCGACAAAATCTAGATCCTTCCACATATCCTTTTTAATCGCCTGATATTCAGCCATTGAAGGATATACAATCAAGAAGTATATTACTGGGGGTTCGGTGAGGCTGTATTCGCCAAAAGCACCCACTTTTACACCTTTTTTGTTCAGGTAAGGAATAAGTGCCTGTTTGTAAAAGGTTTCCACCTTGGTTTTTGCTCCCCCATTTTTAAAATGGTAAACTTTCCATTCATAAATTTCTTTCTGTGCCGGAGGGTTACCCTGTGTTTCAGAAGCTGTGACAGAAGCTGTGGCCGTAGCTGCAGCAGCAACGACTGCCGATGTTTTGATAAAATTTCGTCTTTCCATTGATAGTCTGATTGTTTGTAATTGTTAAATTATCGGACTAAGGTATTAAAAAAACAGTCAGATATAAATAAAAAAAATAGAAATAAGGGGAAATAAATAGAAATATGGAAAATAGAAATAAATGGAAATATTGTAAGTCGATGTATTTAAAACTAATCCTTTCTTCGAAATTGTGCCTTAGGCACTTAATATCGGTAGATAAATAAATATCGCAATCCATGTCGTCCCGTACGGGACGTAATCTTGTATTTTTGACCTTCTTTCTACCTATATTTAATCCTTAACAGGATTGTATTTGGCATTTTTGAACAGAATATAATTTGATCCATCTGTATATGCGGATTTTGAATTTTGGCGAATGTTTGATGAAAACAAAAAGAATAATAATCTTTCGTATTTTCGCTGGGAATTACAAAAATACTATGAATAATAAACTTCCATTCGATCAATTGGCTCAATTAATTGATGGTGAATTATATACAGATCACACAAAAAGGATAATCTATTCAACGGATGCTTCATCCTACCGGGAATTGCCACAGGCAGTTACACTTCCACGCCATAAGGAGGATGTGAAATTGATCCTTGAATTTGCCAGGGAACACAAAACCTCAGTGATTCCTCGTGGGGCAGGAACTTCTTTGGCTGGACAGGTTGTTGGTCCGGGAATCGTGGTCGATATCTCAAAATATATGGACCAGATCCTTGAATTCAACCGGAACAAACGGTGGATTGTCGTTCAACCTGGCGTAAACCTCACTGAATTAAATATTTACCTAAAGCCCTATGGATTGCAGTTCGGACCTGAAACATCCACAACCAATCGATGCCGCTTGGGCGGGATGCTTGGCAACAATTCCTGTGGTCTAAGGTCATTGATTTATGGAAGCGTACGTGAACATGTCCTTGAAGTGGAAACCCTGTTGGCCGATGGTTCGGAAGCCGTATTTGGTCCACTTACCAAAGCTGAATTCAATGCGAAATGTGATGGGTATCCCGAAAAATTGGAGACGAAAATCTATCGGCAAATAAGAGAAGTCCTTTCAGATCAAAAGACCCGCGACAAAATCACCGAAGTTTACCCGGAAGCTTCCGTTACACGCCGGAATATGGGGTATGCCGTTGATTTTTTGATGGATACCGATCCATTTACAAACAATGGGAACACCTTTAATTTCTCCAAACTTCTTGCTGGTTCGGAAGGGACTCTAGCTTTTACGACAGCCATCAAGTTAAACCTGATCCCGCTGCCTCCCAAAATCAAATGTGTGGTACCGGCCCATTTTGCATCACTTGAAGAAGCCCTTTATGCCAATATCATCGTTCTGAGGCACCACCCATCAACAATAGAACTGATGGATGATATTATTATGAATTGTACCAAAGAGAGCCTGTCGATGCGTGAAAACAGGTTCTTTATCGAGGGCGACCCTAAGGCAATCCTGATGATCGAGTTTGCCGCCGATACGCGTGAAGAGATTGAATTAGTCCATACTGCAATGGTACATGATCTTAAAGATGCTGGTTATGGTTACCACTTCCCGTTGGTTTTTGGTGACGACCAGATCAAAAAAGTGTGGGAATTGAGGACGGCTGGGTTGGGCTTGCTTTCCAATATTCCGGGCGATAAGCGAAGTACTACAGTGATTGAGGATACAGCGATTTCACCTGAGAAACTACCGGAATATATCGCTGAATTTAAAACTGTTATTGCCAAATATGGATTAAGCTGCATTTACTATGCCCATATTGCGACCGGTGAATTGCACCTGAGGCCACTTCTAAACCTTAAAGACCCTGTAGATCAAAAAGTGTATGCAGATCTTGCACAGGATGTTGCAGTTTTGGTGAAGAAATTCAGGGGGTCGTTGTCGGGTGAACATGGCGATGGACGGTTGCGCGGATCGTTTATCCCATTTATGTTTGGGGAGGAGATCTACAGTTTGTTTAAAGCGATAAAAAAGACCTGGGATCCATGGAACGTATTAAATCCCGGCAAAATTACAGATGTGCCGCCCATCACCCAAAATCTCAGGTACGAGCTTTCGAACCGCTACCCTGAAATTTCGACAACAACGGATTTCTCATCAACCCATGGATATCTTCGTGCTATTGAGATGTGCAACGGCTCAGGTGATTGCCGAAAATCTGAAATTGTTGGTGGGACTATGTGCCCAACCTATATGGCAACGCGTGATGAAGACAAAACCACACGTGCCAGGGCCAATATGCTCCGTGAATTTATGCACCGGAGAGAAAATGACAACTCACTGTTTCACAAGGAAGTATATAAAGTCCTTGATCTCTGCCTGTCGTGCAAAGGGTGCAAAGGCGAATGTCCGTCGAACGTGGATATGGCCAAGATCAAAGCTGAATTTTTGCAGCAATATTACGACGAAAATGGGATACCTTTCAGGTCAAGGCTGATTGCCTATTTGCCAAGATTGGGAAAATTGGCTATGGCTTTTCGTCCGATTACCAATTACTTCCTTAATCAACCACGGATAAACAAGTTAATAGGTTTTCATCCCAACAGGAAAATACCAGGGTATTCAGCCCAAAGTCTAAGAAATTGGGATGCAAAACACAAAAGCAAACCTGGAAGAAATGGGAAAGTTTACCTTTTTGCCGATGAATTTACCAACTTCCAGGAATCGGAAATCGGGATCAAAGCTATCCTTCTTTTGAACAAGCTGGGATATGAAGTGATCATTCCTAAGCATCGTGAAAGTAGCAGGACCTATCTTTCCAAAGGGCTTGTACGCGAAGCAAAGAAAATTGCCATTTCCAATGTTCTTATACTTAAAGATATAATATCTTCAGAAACCCCTTTGATCGGTATTGAACCTTCAACGATCCTTACCTTCCGGGACGAATATCCCGAATTGGTGGATGCCTCCTTGCGGGTTGAAGCAATTGAACTTGGTAAAAACGCCCTTTTGTTCGATGAGTTTTTTGTCCGCGAAATGGAGAAAGGGAAGATCTCCGCATCGCAGTTTACCGATAAGAAAAGGGAGATCAAATTGCATGCCCACTGCCAGCAAAAAGCGGTAGCTTCATCCCTATCCACACGCAGGATGTTGACTTTGCCTGAAAATTATACAGTTCAGGAATTGAAAACCGGATGTTGTGGAATGGCCGGGTCGTTTGGGTACGAAAAGGAGCATTATGAACTTTCGATGCAGATAGGTGAAATGGTGCTATTTCCAGAAGTCCGCAAAAGTGCCGTTTCAACAATAATTACAGCTCCTGGAACAAGTTGCAGGCACCATATCAAAGACGGGACAGGTAAATCGGCTGTTCATCCGATTGAGGTGATGTACGAGGCGGTTATTTAAATTTCAGCTTTCGTGGATCTTGTCGGTTATCAAATAATCTTAGGACATCAATGGATTCAAGATTTTCCAGAAAGTACAAGGAATTGTGTTTAGTCAGAAGACATCGTCTAACCTTTTTGTTTTTTTTTGCCAATGGAAACTGCTTCGGATTCCTTAAAATCAGTTCTATTGATCTATCCGTCGTTTCAATAAAACTTTGAACGACTTTGTCGTTCCAGTTTATTTGAAGATAATCAAGAATGGAAATAAAATCTTTCTTCGATAATGGCGACCAAATTATCTTTTTATACATTTGAGTATTTCTTCCGGATTTCAACCATAACCTCGTCATGTGGAATACCTTTACCCGAATCAATTTCATTGATAGCATCCAATATTCCCTGCCACTGTTCATCGGTCAATTTACCCGTATCATTTCCTCTATTCTGATCATTTATGAAATTTGATAAAACTCCATAAAGCTCCTCTAACCGATTCTTTTCCAAAGAATCAATTTGTCGAAATATTTTCAGCTTTAAATCGGATACTGTCATCTTTTTTTTTCAAAATTACAAAAAATACAATTATGAATTTTTCCCACAATGCTTTTGAATCAGCTCCAACAACAACAATTTGTTGATCGGTTTTGAAATATAATCATCACATCCGGCGGCCAATGCTTTTTCCTCGTCGCCTGACAACCCAAAAGCTGTTTGCGCTATAATGACGACTTCCTTGTTAAATTGCCTGATTTGCCTTGTTGCTTCATATCCTCCCATTTCGGGCATTTGAATATCCATCAGGATCAGATCAAGATCGGGGTTTTGCCTACAGGCTTCTATGGCTTCCTGACCGGTCCGAACCTTAATAATCTGCTGTGATAACTTGCCGACTATAATGTTGATAAGCAATCCTGAGGTGATATCATCTTCTGCAATCAGGATTTTTAATCCTGGACTATTTTTAATCAGCTGTTTTTCAATTTCCCTATAAGTAACAGCACCTATGATTAACGGCTTTACTCTGGGTTGGATACGGTATGGCATGGTGAAATAAAATGTTGAACCTCTACCCTCTTCACTTTCAACTCCTATTCGGCCACCCAGCATTTCAACATATGATTTGGTGATGGCAAGTCCAAGTCCTGCTCCCTGCATGGCCTTCTTGTCTTCGATATCGGCTTGTATAAACCTTTCAAAAATAGCCTCCTGGCGGTCTTTTGGAATGCCCATACCTGTGTCTTTCACATAAAATTGTAGAGACGCACGGCCGTGCGTCTCTACATGGCCGTGCGTCTCTACATGGCCGTGCGTCTCTACATGGCCGTGCGTCTCTACATGGCCGTGCGTCTCTACAACATCATAACCTATTTCAATTGAACCTTTATCAGTGTATTTTATTGCGTTCTTAACAAGGTTCATTAAAATGGCATAAAGCTTTTCGCTATCCGTTTCAATCACAGCTTCATTCGAAGGGAGGGTGTTTTTAAGGTGCAACTTCATCCCTTTGGCCTCGACCTCAGGTTTGAAGAAAGTATAAATGTATTCGGTTTGTTCGTTGATATTCGAATTCTTCAAATTCAATTTCATCACGCCTGCCTCTATTTTCGAAATATCGACTATGTCATTGATAATGTTAAGCATACGGGCACCGCTCTTTTCGATGATCCGGATATATTCTTGTTGCTCTGCGCCGGTAAGGCCCGGTTCTTTCAACAACTCCGCAAAACCGAGGATCCCGTTCATGGGTGTCCTGATTTCGTGGCTCATGTTGGCAAGGAAGGCGGATTTCAACCGGTCACTCTCTTCTGCTTGTTCCTTCGCTTTGATGAGCTCCATGGTCAACTTCTTACTTTCTGTAATATCCGTTTTAATCCCTAAAAAGTTCGTTATTTCACCCTTTTCAGAAAATAGGGGGGCAATACTTGCAGATTCCCAATACAATTCGCCATTTTTCTTCTTGTTGTGGAATTCGCCGAACCATTCCTTTCCAGAAAGGATCGTCTCCCATAAAAAGGCATAATCTTCATTGGATTTTTCACCGGAACCGAATATCCTGGGATTTTGTCCAATTAACTCTTCTGAACTATATCCCGTCAATTTCAAAGTGGCGGTATTCACGTATTCCATTTGCCCGTTGATATCGGTTATAATCACAGAGTTTGGACTTTGATCTACTGCCCTCGACAGTTTACGCAGTTCGGTTTCCGCATCATGCCTTGCCTTGTGTTCAAGCAATTCATTGTAGGCTCTGGAAATTGCAGGGATCAACCGTTCCATCTTGTGCTTAAGCACATAATCTGTAGCACCGTTCAACAACGACTCAATTGCAGCATCTTCACCCATCGTCCCACTGACAAAAACAAAAGGAATTTGTGGATAATGGGTTTTAGCCAACAATAGGGCCTCCGTTCCACTATAATCGGGTAAGTAATAATCGGACAGGATAATATCGATTTTCTCAGTTTTGAGGATCTCAATGTAATCTTTTTCATTATCCACAAAAAAATATTCAAACTTTATATTGGCTTTTTTCAATGCTGCCTGTACCAAATGAGCGTCTGATGGATTGTCTTCAAGATGAAGCAACTTAATCTCACTTTCCATATATTTGTATAATTTATTCGGGAATTTCATTCACCACGACCCAGTATTGGCCCAATTCCTTTACGACCAACATAAAATCATTGATATTTACCGGTTTAACAACAAATGAATTGGCCCCATTGTTGTAACATTCCGTCAGATCGTGGCTATCGCGCGATGAGGTCAACATAATAATCGGAACCTTGTTGAAATTTGGATCAGCCCGGATCACCTTTAATACTTCAATTCCATCCATAAAAGGCATTTTTATATCGAGCAAAATAAAGATAGGTATATCACTCTGATCATCAATGTACTTATTCCTTTTGTATAAGTAATCGATCGCATCTTCACCGTCTTCTGCAACGACAATCTCATTCCCAAAACGGGAATTTTGAAGCGAGGCTTTAATCAATGTCACATCATTTGCACTGTCATCGATGAGAAGAATTTTCTTAATGTTTGATTTCATATTTCTGGTTTATAAGATATTAACTGATCAGGCAGAGAAAAATAAAAAGTTGCACCCTTTTCAATTTCACCTTCTGCCCAGCAACGGCCTCCATGGCGGGCTATAATCCGATGGATATTGGCCAATCCGATGCCAATTCCTTCAAAATCGCGGGGTTTATGAAGCCTTTGAAATACATTGAACAATTTACTGGAATATTTCATGTTAAACCCTGCTCCATTGTCCTTTATATAAAATATTGTTTCATCGTTTTCTTTAAAACTACCAAACTCTATCGTTGCTTTTTCTTTTTTACCTGTGTATTTTATTGCATTTGAAATCAGGTTTATCCAAACCTGGCTAAGGAGTTGATGGTCAGCCCAGGAATCGGGAAGATCGTTTATCAATATTTTGATATCCCGGCTTGTAATTTCAGGTTGATAAAGCTCCAATGCTTTGTTTATCAATTGAATTGTATTTATTTTTACATTATGGAGTTCCGAACGGTTCAATCGTGAAAAAGAGAGGAGGGCATCGATCAGTTTACCCATCTCATCCGAAGATTTAACAACTATGTCAAGGTAACCAAGTTCTGCTTTCGTTAATTCAGTCACTTTGCTTTCAAGGAAAAGGCCAATAAACCCACTGATATGGCGCAATGGAGCCCTCAGGTCGTGCGAAACCGAATACGAAAAAGCCTCAAGTTCCTTGTTGGCAGACTCAAGCTTTTCAGTGCGTTCGATAACCCGAAGTTCCAATGACTGGTTCAGTTTTATGATCTCCTCCTCTGCCCTTTTTCGGTCTGTGATATCCACAAAAGTTGCCAGGAAGTTATCGTTGATGGCAGTTCCTGAAATAAAGATTTCACGAATACTTTCATCTTTGCAGGTCATATGATAAACATCGGATTTGATATCAGAATTTGTAACTACTGCATGATTTAAAGTAGAATCCCAACTTTTAATAACCTGTTTCCGGTATTCAGCATCAGGGTAAGCCTTCTCCCACCATTCTGATAATGAGGGTATTTCTCTTTCACTGAAGCCAAAATCAGATATAAAACGTTTGTTCCTGTATGTTATCATTCCATTTTTATCAACATAGCACACAGGCAAAGGATTGCTTTCCATCAAACGGCGAAATTTGGCTTCGCTTTCGAGCAAGGTCTGTTCTACTTTTTTGCGCTCATTGATCTCATCCATTAATGACTTATTGGCAACCATCAACTCCTCTGTTCGTTCTTTTACCCGATGTTCAACTTCATCATAGGCTTTTCTCAATTCAGCTTGTGTGTAAATCAATTTATCTTTCTCCTTTCGCAATTCCTCGTTTACCCTCCTTAGTTGATTGGGACTGGGTATTGATAGCAACCTTGGAAGAACAGGCCAGACAACGACTGCTGTTGCCACAGAAACCATAGCACAAATCGCATCAACTGTTGCCTGCCACCAGTTGACTTCCCACCAAAGGCCGATTACATGGATAATATGTGTAGTCCCACATGCCAGAATGAACAGTCCGAAAAGAAAGATGATCCAGGTAAATGGCATATCCTTTCGTTTACGGACGAAAATGATCAGGAAAAATGGGATAGAGGCATAGGATATGGCGATCAAGGCATTGGAAATGGCCATGACCATCATTAAAAGAGGTGTCATAGACCCAGGATTTGCACCCAAAATTTCCATTTTGCCTGGCATAAAGACCATTGGTCCAATGATCAGAAGGGCCAATGCAACTGCCGGGGCTATAATACGGGGAATAAGTGCCACTGCCTGAGCGACAAGAGATTTTTTATGTGAAAACGATTGGACTTTGTATGCCCTTAACCGAAGACTGTTTGTAACGACAAATATGGAGCTGAAAGCCATCGCCCCGGCAGCAAACATCGGGCTCAACAAACCATATGCAGCAATAGGGATCAATGCCACATTATAAAACAAGGCCCAAATCAGGTTTTGAACAATCGTTTGGGAGGTACCCCTGGATAAGGAAATTGCACGACCTACCCCGGAAACATCTCCACCAATCAGTGTTATTCCAGCGGCTGCAATTGCAATATCTGTGCCGGTACCAATTGCAATTCCCACATCTGCCTGGGCAAGGGCAGGTGCATCATTGATCCCATCACCGACCATGGCTACAATGGGACTTTCATAATTTCCCAAAGAATTGGACGATTGAAGTTCTTTGATCGCACTTGCTTTATCACTAGGGAGAACTTCTGCCATGACACGTTCGATGCCAACCTGCCGTGCTATGGCATCGGCGGTACTTTGATTGTCGCCTGTGATCATGACCACGTCCAAACCAAGTTGGTGCAAATCACTGATGGCTTCCATAGTCCCTGGCTTAACAGTATCGGCGAGACTCAGGATTCCAACCGGAATGGCTGGGTCATTTTCATCAATTGGCTTTATTGAGACAATCAGTGCTGTTTTTCCCTGGGTTTGAAGATTCAAAACCTTCATTTGCATAGAGGTGGTTTCGATGCCTTCATTCTGCATCATCCTCAGGTTCCCGATAAGGACAATTTTGTCTTCAACAATAGCCCGGATTCCAAAACCGCCAAAAGAACGAAATTGCTTCGGCTCGGACAGAAGGATTCCCCTTTCAACAGCTGATTTTACAATTGCCTGTCCCAAAGGATGTTCTGAACCCCGTTCAGCACTTGCGGCTAAAAAGAGTACCTGTTCTTCATCCAAAATACCAAGCGTTTCGATATCTGTAACATCTGGCTTTCCAGTGGTAATTGTGCCTGTCTTGTCAAAAACGACAATATTGACTTTCCCGGCACGCTCCAGAATTTCACTGTTCTTAAATAAAATCCCGTTTTCAGCTCCTTTGGATGTCCCAACAATGATTGCCGTTGGTGTTGCCAATCCAATGGCACAGGGGCAAGCAATTACAAGTACTGCAATTGCATTGATCATGGCCCCGGTCCATGCGATCTGAGCCACGTAAATCCAACCCAAAAAAGTAAAAAGTGCAATCCCAATGATAATAGGGACAAAGTATTTCCCAATCTGGTCAGTGAGCTGCTGAATTGGTGCCTTGCTTCCCTGAGCTTCCCGAACAAGCCGTAGGATCTGCGCCAGGGCTGTATCTTTCCCGATCTTTGTGGCTTCAAACCTGATCATGCCTTCACGGTTGATTGACGCCCCAATCACTTCATCCCCCGGGCCTTTGCTAACCGGCATCGATTCGCCTGTGAGCATTGACTCTTCAAAAGCGGAACGACCTTCGCAAATAATGCCATCGACCGGAACTCTTTCACCAGGACGCACAACAATTGTATCACCAATAATAACCTGATCTATTGGTAGTTCACTTTCAATTCCATCGCGGAAAACTGAGGCGGTTTTTGACCGTAAACCTGCCAATGCCCTGAGCGATTCGGACGTTTTGCCCTTTGCACCTGCCTCCAGATATTTGCCGAGCCTGATCAGTGTGATGATGGCGGCTCCGGTTTCAAAATAAACATTGGGATCGCTGATCACGCCAATTGTGACCAAAAGACTGGAGAAATAGGCAAATGAAGAACCCATCACGATCAGTACATCCATATTGGCACTTCCATACCGAAGGCTTTTGTAAGCACCAAAATAAAACTGACCTCCTACAACAAACTGAACAATCGTAGCTGCAAAAAGCATCACAAACTGATCGTATTCAAATCCAACCAAACGGAAATCGCGCATCATACTGAATACGATGAGCGGAATTGTGAAAACCAGGCCGATGATCAATAACCTCTTTTGCCTTTTCATTTCAGAAGCCTGAAAATCCGATTCCACATCTTCGATTTCTTCTGAACCGCACACCTGAATAATGTCAAATCCAGCTTTACGAACTACTCCTGCAAGTTCAGCCACACTGGTCATTCCGGGAATGTATTCCAAACTCAACCTTTCGTTTCCAAAACAGACAGACGCGTTAAGCACACCATTTTGTTTATTTAGTATTTTTTCCAATGTTAATGCATCTGTATTGTCCTGCAGACCGGTTACAGGCAAATCGAGTTTACCGGTAGCTATCCCATATCCAACCCTATTCACTGCTGCAACAATCTCTTTTTCGCTCAACAACAAAGGATCAAAACGTACTGTAAGCCTTTCGGTCGCAAATTCAACATTGGCATCAATAACTCCCTTCAGTTTCTTGACATTCGATCCGATAGCAGATGCACAATTCGTACAGGTTAAACCTGTTACAGGCATTGTGATAATCTTTGGTACGCTCATTTTATTCCATTTTAAATGATTCCCGGTTTCATTTTACCGGGAAAACAGAGAAATAATTAGCCTAAAGGCCATTACCAAAAATAAGAAAAAATTATTCGTGTTTCACTTGGTAATTTGTAAATAATCTATAACTTTGCATTTCAAAGTACTTTTATATGAAAAAGCAAAATCAGTATCTGGAAAGCATTCACGAGATCAGGTCGATGATGGAACGGTCATCAAAATTTATGTCATTAAGTGGATTGTCGGGAATCGGAGCAGGAATAGCTGCATTGATCAGCGGGACCATTGCTGCTATTTATTTGGGCTATATCAATGTACTTGATAAAGAGCAAGGTGGTATTGAGGCTCAAACAGTATCCGACGAAAAGATCTGTTTTTTTCTGCTCCTTGGTGCTGCAACAATCCTGGTAGCAGTATTACTTGCTTTTGTATTTACACGCAGAAATGCCAAAAAGAAAAACCTGCCAGTTTGGGACAAGACCGCAAAGCTTGTGACAGTGTCTATGCTGATCCCTTTGATAACAGGTGGATTGTTCATACTGGCACTTGTGTTCAAATTTAGACTATACGGTTTGGTTGCCCCTTCGACCCTTATCTTTTATGGACTTGCACTTGTTAATGCAGGGAAATACACTGTCAGTTATACACATTGGCTTGGCCTTGGCGAAATTGCAGTTGGCCTGGCAGCTTTGGTGTTTTATGGTTTTGGATTGATTTTCTGGATGTTGGGATTTGGGATTTTCCACCTGGTTTATGGAACGGTACTGTATTTTAAATTTGAACGTAAAAATCAGTAATTTAAGTACTTGATGAAGAATATCATAGCCAATCTGAATAAAGCATTTGATAACCGGGTCAGGTTGGGAATCATGTCGATCCTGATGGTTAACGACGATGTGGATTTTAACGCGCTCAAAGAGATGCTGAACCTTACGGACGGCAATCTGGCGAGCCACCTTAAGGCACTTGAGGCAACCGGCTATGTTGTTATGCGAAAGGAGTTTGTGGGCCGTAAACCAAGGACCAGTTATTCAGCGACTGCTTCAGGTAAGATTGCTTTTAAAACTCATCTGGATGCACTAGAAAAACTTATCAATGGAGGTTGATCATTTTTTTTGTAAATTCACTTTGATTTACAAAGTACTTTTTAATATAAATCAATAATAATAACCTATTAGTCATTTATTTAATTATTAATCAGTATGATAACAGAATTATTCACATTGTGCTTTGACAAGAGTTTGCGGAAAACCCTTTTTCGTTTTGCGATTGCTGGATTTTTAATCCTGCTTATGACGATCGTGGTTTCAATCTTTTTACTGGCTAAGTTTTTGGAAATGATATAACTTTAAAAATCAATTAATTATGAAATTCAGGAATTGGTACTATCTTTTGACTGTTTTAAGCTTTACAGCACTCTTTTACAAGCAGGAAGCCGGGATCAATGTATTTCTATTTGCAGGACTGCTTCTTACCCTTTCGGGATTGATGAACACAACAAACTGGAAAAAAAAGGAATGGCTGACCATTGCTTCAGGAACTTTATTTTCATCCGTCTTCGTTGCCATCTATGCCAACAGCCTTACCATCATGATGAGCCTTATCTCCATATTGATTTTGGTGATCCTTCAAAGGTCCAAAAACACATCATACGGGGTTGCCCTTGGGAGTGGAATGATTTCAGTGTTTGGATCATTGGTATTTATGGTGCTCGGAATAAACTATGCACAAAAGTTAAAACAAGCCCGGAAAACACAAATTCTTAAGAAGACAAACAGGCGGGGGCCAGTTTTTGTGGTTGTGATTGTTTCGTTTCTCTTCCTTTCGCTTTATCGTGAGGTCAACCCGATTTTCGATGCATATTTCGCTTCCCTGTTGGGGAACATCGAATGGGGTTGGATTTTCTTCACATTGTTTGGATCGGTTATTTTGTATTCTTTTTTCTTCCCCCCCAGGATATTAATGAAATTGCTTAAAATTGAGGACAGTTATGGAAAAACGCTGGGCGATAACCATCCCAAACCTAAGTACTCCTTCATTATCAACTTGTTTGCAAATTTTGAAAACGAGCGGTATTCAGCCTTCATGATGTTCGGCATCCTGAACCTGTTGTTGCTTTTTCTCAACATTACCGATTTCAACTACCTTTTCCTGAAAGGGGAATTGCCAAAAGGGATCACCTATTCCGACTATGTACATTCGGGGGTTGGTGCCGTTATTGTGTCGATCATCCTGGCGATTGCGTTGATCATCTATTATTTCAGGGGACAGATGAATTTTGATCCCCAATCGAAAAATATCAAAACACTTGTCTTTATCTGGATTGCCCAGAATATGTTTTTAATCCTTATGGCCACTTTTAAAAACCAACTCTATATAGATGCTTACTCCCTGACATTCTTAAGGATAGGTGTTTATTACTATCTCGGTTTTTCAACCCTTGGATTGCTGCTGACACTTTACAAAATTTATTGCAAAAAAGATACATGGTTCCTTTTCAGGAGCAATTCATTTGGATTTTACATACTACTTGTGCTCTCGTGTGCCATAAACTGGAGTGCAATTGTTACCAATTACAACCTGAAAAACAACAAAGAGGTCGATTTAGATTATATCGCAAATGTAGGTTTTGAAAATTACCCATTGTTGTGGGAAAGAGAGTATTTTGAGTCTAAAAGACATGAAACATTTGAACTCCGGCTGACCTCAAAACCTGAATTTTATGATCTTCCCAACGCCATTGGTTCGTTTCTTGAAGAATATGAAAGATCAGGAATGGTTTCCTATTCGTATGAAAAGGAAAAAACATATCAGTATTTTGTGCAACTTGCGGTATCGGGGAAATTGAAACCGTGCACAAAAGAAGAAGAACCGAAAGAATAGAAATAGATGGAAATAAGTAGAAATAGATTGAAATATTGGATTTGGTTGAAATACTGGAAATTGTTGAAATAGGAAATATAATTGAAATAAGAAATATAATTGAAATAAGAGAAATATGGGGAATATAGGTAATGTACAACTATATAGACAGTTGGCTCTGGTCACAATTTTTTCGGTGGCGATGGGGATGTTGGAAAGTTCTGTGGTGATCTATCTTAGGGAACTGTACTATCCTGAAGGATTTCAGTTCCCGGTAAGGGCAACATCCTATACAGTGGCAGTTACGGAACTGATGCGCGAACTGGCCACAATTGTTATGTTGTTGTCAGTCGGAATGATAGCAGGGAAAAACAAGCAGGAGCGTTTTGCCTGGTTTATTTACAGCTTTGCAATATGGGATATCTTTTATTATCTTTTTCTCTTCCTGATCATCGGCTGGCCTATGAGCCTGATGGATTGGGACATCCTATTCCTTTTGCCGATGATTTGGACAGGACCTGTGTGGGCGCCTTTGTTGTTGTCAACCTTAATGATTGTACTCGCAATTTGCATTTTGTATTTTTCAACATTGGACAAGGACACGCACTTAAAATTACAGGAGTGGGCCTTGTTGATTTCCGGCTCCATTGTTGTGATCGTTGCCTTCTGCAAGGACTTTTATCTCCGTATGACAACACTTTACCCCACAATTCCGGCATCAAAACTCTTTTTCTCAAAGCAAACCGGAGAATATGCGGCAAAATATGTCCCTCAACATTTTGATGTTGTCCTCTTTTTGGTGGGTTCAATGCTTATCCTTATCGGGATCGGCATGTATGCCTATCGAAATTGGAAAGAATTGAAAATCAATATTCAAGTGTTGCGGCATGAATAATGATGATCTTCTTCAAACTCCGCCCACCTTTTGGTACAAACTTTATGGCATTGGAGAACAATAGCACCTGATCAATAAAAAATCTCCCTCCGAACAAAGGAAGGGAGACTAATATCGGACATTTTATGGATTACTAAGTTTTATTCAGGATATTCTTATAAACCACAGGTGGATGTGTCAATGCATTGTAAATAAGATAAATACCAGCAAGGATAAAGGGTACGCTCAGCCACTGTCCCATATTTAGGGTCATGCCAGATTCAAACGCTTCCTGGTTCTCCTTGATAAATTCGATCAGGAATCGGGTAAA
This sequence comes from uncultured Bacteroidia bacterium, assembly GCA_903927965.1. Taxonomy (GTDB): domain Bacteria; phylum Bacteroidota; class Bacteroidia; order Bacteroidales; family Prolixibacteraceae; genus JAAFHB01. Next base: position 17,050 of record CAIYPA010000047.1, read on the forward strand.
AAAGATACCGATAAAGAAAACCCCTGAAAGGAAACCTGTCCTGTCCTTCAAATCTTTCTTCTTAAAGTAGAAATACATCAACAAGGCAAAGGTTATCAGATAACAAATGGCCTCATAGATGTGGGTGGGATGTTTGGGTATCGTTTCGTGGTTCCGTTCGTAGATAAACCCCCATGGCAAATTTGTGGCCACACCATAAATCTCGGAATTCATCAGATTTCCAGTACGGATCATGGCACCAACCAAAGCTGTGGGAACAACCAAACGATCGAGTGTCCACAACAATGGGCGTTTGGTTACCCTGACTGAGAACAACCACAAAGCCAAAAGAATGCCAAAGGCACCACCATGGCTTGCAAGTCCTTGAAAACCAACAAATTTATAGCCATCCACCCCTTTTGCAATTGGAAGGAAAATTTCAGTAAGGTGTTGTGAATAGTATTCCCATCCATAAAAGAATACATGCCCCAAACGTGCACCAACAATTGTGGCAATGATCACATAAACAAATAATTTCTCACCCCAAACAGGATCAGACCCTTCAAAATTCAACATTTTTGTGATGATCGTTAATCCCAAAAGAAAACCCACGGCAAACATCATCCCATACCAACGGATGGAAATCGGGCCAAGGTTAAAAATCTCGGGACTAACATTCCAATGGATCGCTAAAAGTGTGTGCATATGATCGTTTATTAATTGCAACTTGCGACTGGCGGCTGGCAACTGGCTAACTGCACGAGCTTACAAGATGAGCATTTTTCAAATATTTCTTTTATTTCAATTTATTTCTTTTTGCTACTGGCAATTGGTGGCTAGCGACTGGCGGCTGGCGAACCGGGCCAAAGATAACAATTCCAAATTATTAAGACGTGCCGTAGGCACATAATATAGGTAGAAATTTGATATCCGCCTATTTATCCCGTCCCGTACGGGACGAAACTTTGAACATCAATCAGCTTTCTACCAATATTAAATCCTTAACGGGATTATAAAAATTAAATTAAAAACCGTTCTTATACCAGGCCGTGACCGTGGCAATTTTTGAATTTTTTACCGCTTCCGCATGGGCATGGCTCATTACGGCCAACTTTTGGTGTGACCCGAACCTGCTGGTGTTGTACCGGCTTCTCTTCACCCTTTTCAGGAACTTTACCTCCTGATGAAACATCACTTTTCTCCTCGCGGAGTTGTGAACGATCTGTATGACGGCGTGCAACCGGAGCTTCACGGACCTGTTCGGGGTCACTGATTGGGATCTGTCCTTTCATCAGGGTCGAAACCACGCCTTTATTGATCCGTTCCATCATTGCCTTGAACAGGTTGAACGATTCGAGCTTGTAGATCAGCAACGGATCTTTCTGCTCGTAGGAAGCATTTTGAACCGAAGTACGGAGTTCGTCCAGTTCCCGGAGGTTTTCCTTCCAATGTTCGTCAATGGTTGCCAGGATGACCTGTTTTTCGTACGATTTCACAAGGTCCTGACCTGAAGTCTTGTAAGCCTTTTCAAGATTGGTAACGATCTGGAACAACCGTAAGCCATCCGTAATTGGGACTACTATATTGTTATAAATGTGTGCTTTGGTCTCATAAACATTTTTGATCACCGGCCAGGCCTGTTTTGAAATGGACTGAGCCCTTCGTGTGAAATTTGCGATTGCAGCATGATAAACCTTATCGCTTGTCTCAGAAGGTTTCAAATCAACGAAATCATTTTCTGAAACCGGCACATCAAGCGACAACGAACGGATCAGGTCGAGCCTGAAATCTTCATAACCATCCTTTCCGTTTGACTGATGTTCGGAGGTGATCAATTCGCTCATATCGAAGATCATGTTGAGGATGTCCACATCGATCCTTTCCCCGAAAAGTGCATGGCGCCGTTTTTTATAAATAACCTCGCGCTGGGAGTTCATCACATCATCGTATTCGAGCAAACGTTTACGGATGCCGAAGTTGTTCTCTTCTACTTTCTTTTGGGCCCGTTCGATCGACTTGGAGATCATAGAGTGCTGGATCACTTCGCCATCCTTCAAACCAAGCTTATCCATTATACTTACGATCCGGTCGGAGGAGAAAAGGCGCATCAGGTCATCTTCCAAAGAAACAAAGAATTGCGAATATCCGGGGTCACCTTGACGACCAGACCGTCCACGCAACTGACGGTCAACACGTCGTGATTCGTGACGTTCGGTACCAATAATTGCCAAACCACCCAGTTCACGGGTTTCAGGAGTCAGTTTGATGTCAGTACCACGACCTGCCATGTTGGTGGCGATGGTAACCATGCCCAACTTACCAGCTTCGGCCACAATATCGGCTTCCTGCTGGTGACGTTTGGCATTCAAAACCTGATGTTTGATCCCCCTCATCTGCAACATACGGCTCAACAATTCGGATATTTCCACGGAAGTGGTACCCACCAACATCGGTTGACCCTTTTTATTTAGCTTTACAATCTCCTCAATGATTGCGTTGTATTTCTCTTTTTTTGTTTTGTAAACCAAATCCTCCTGATCCTTCCTGATCACAGGTACATTGGTAGGAATAACAACGACCTCAAGTTTGTAAATATCCCAAAGCTCACCAGCTTCTGTTTCGGCTGTACCAGTCATCCCCGCAAGTTTATGGTACATCCTGAAAAAGTTCTGCAGGGTGATCGTCGCAAAAGTCTGAGTCGCATCTTCAACTTTTACCCGCTCCTTGGCTTCAATGGCCTGGTGCAACCCGTCAGAATAACGGCGCCCTTCCATAATACGGCCAGTCTGTTCATCTACAATCTTGACTTTGCCTTCAATAAGTACATATTCGATGTCTTTTTCAAACATTGTATATGCCTTTAACAACTGATTTACAGTATGTACCCGCTCCGATTTGATCGCAAAATTCTGAAGCAGGATATCCTTTTTATCAAGTTGCTCAGCTTCTGATAGTTTTTTATTATTCTGGATATCAGCAATTTCAGCTCCTACATCAGGAAGTACAAAGAACCCGCCATCTTCATTGTCTTTCGAGAGGATTTCGATTCCATTATCAGTCAGTTCGATAGAGTTCAATTTTTCCTCAATGACAAAGAAAAGTGGATCGGTTGCGATGTACATGTTCTTGTTGTTGTCGGCCATGTAGAAGTTCTCAACCTTGAGCATTTTCGCTTTATTCCCTTCCTCGCTCAAAAACCGGATCAATGACTTGTGCTTCGGAAGCCCTTTGTAGGCACGGAAAAGCGCAAGCGCACCTTCGTCCGATTCCTTACTATTCGAAGAACCTATTTTCTTCTTGGCCTCAACAAGGTATTGGTTGACAAGTTCACGCTGGGATTTTACCAACCGTTCAACAGAACCCTTGAATTCATCAAACAGTTGATTTTCACCTTTGGGGACGGGACCTGAAATGATCAATGGGGTTCGGGCATCGTCAATCAAAACCGAGTCCACCTCATCAACAATGGCATAATGGTGTTTGCGTTGTACCAGGTCCGAGGGATTGACAGCCATGTTATCGCGCAGGTAGTCGAAACCAAATTCGTTGTTGGTACCGAATGTAATATCGGCATCATAAGCTTTCCTTCTTTCGGGCGAGTTGGGCTGGTGCTTGTCGATACAATCGACCGATATCCCATGGAACTGGTAAATAGGTCCCATCCATTCGGAGTCACGTTTGGCCAGATAGTCGTTCACAGTTACCACATGCACACCACGGCCTGCCAAAGCATTCAGAAACACAGGAAGCGTTGCCACAAGCGTTTTCCCTTCGCCGGTGCCCATTTCCGAAATTTTCCCGCTATGAAGGACAATCCCCCCAATAAGCTGGACATCATAATGTAACATGTTCCATTTCTGCAACGTGCCACCTGCTATCCACTCATTTTTATAAATGGCTTTGTCACCACTGATTTCGACAAAATCTTTGGTCACCGACAGGTCCCGGTCAAAATCGGAAGCTGTTACCTCAATAGTCTCATTTGCCATAAACCGGCGCGCAGTGTCCTTAACAATTGCAAACGCTATTGGAAGGACTTCATTGAGTACCTCTTCGATCTTTTTAAGGATCAGCTCTTCGAGTTTGTCAACTTTGTCGTATATTTTTTCCCCTTCTTCGAGCGGAAGCGTCCCACTTTCGGCCTGTTCTTTCAAAGATTCTATTTCATCTTCCTCTGCTTTTATGTAATCCCTGATCTTTTTCCGAATAAGCTCCGACTCTGTCCTTAACTCATCGTTGGTTAAACCTGGCATTCGAAGATATTCCTGTTTAATCTGCTGTAATACAGGCATTACCTCTTTAATATCTTTTTGCGATTTATTCCCAAAAAAACTTGAAAGTACTTTATTTAAGAATGACATTACTTTTCTATTCAATAATTAATAGCTCCAATACATTTTGCCACAAATGTAACTCAAAAGTTTTTAGTATTGAAGCAGGTATTTAAAATAATCAAAGCAGGCCTGTAGCCTGCTCTGAAAGTTAAACAAATATGTATTACGGGAGCAACAATATTTACGCGATACCTGCAAATGGATCGACAAAAACACGTGCTTTCATTTCCCGGTCCATCATCAGCAATCCCTGACCTTCGCCTTTGATCAATTTCAGATTGTTAAGGATTTGCTCAACATTGGCTTCCTCCTCTACCTGTTCATCGATAAACCATTGCAGAAAGCTCTTAGTGGCATGGTCACTTTCCTGAATAGCAATATCCATCAACCTGTTGATCAGGCCTGTAACCAATTGTTCATGTTTTAAAGTCTCTTCATAAACATCAACAACCCCGGTATAATCGACCTGAACTTCCTGGATTGGAGCTAATTTTACCCTGCCCCCACGACCGTTCACATAATCAAAAAACCGGGTGGAATGTGCAAGCTCCTCCTGATATTGAACACGCATCCAGTTGGCAAAACCTGCCATACCAATCGACTGAAAATATGCAGACATGGAGAGATAGAGGTATGCCGAATGAAATTCAGCATTGATCTGCTCATTTAAAGCAATTTCCATTTTATTCTTAATCATATCGTATTTTTTTATTGAACAATTAATTTCCCATCCGACTGTTTAACAGTTTAATCAGTTCATCCATGAACTGTTCCGTTGTCAGATAATTTTCTGGTTTTAGATTTTCGCCATAAATTGACAGGGCAAGGTCCTTTGTCATTTTGCCCGATTCGACCGTATCGATGCAAACTTTCTCAACAAGGTGCGAGAAATCGATCAATGGCTGGTTTTTATCCAATTTCCCACGGAAAGCAAGGCCGCGTGTCCAAGCAAAGATTGAAGCGATCGGGTTTGTTGATGTTGGCCTGCCTTTCTGGTACTCCCTGTAATGACGGGTCACCGTTCCATGTGCTGCCTCTGCTTCAATGGTTCCACCGTCAGGTGTCATTAAAACAGAAGTCATCAATCCAAGTGAACCAAATCCCTGAGCCACTGTATCCGACTGTACATCACCATCATAGTTCTTGCATGCCCAGATAAAGTTACCGTTCCATTTGAGTGCAGAAGCTACCATATCGTCAATCAGGCGATGTTCGTAGATTATACCGGCCTCTTTGAATTGCTCTTTGTAAACAGTCACAAATATTTCTTCAAAAATATCTTTAAAGAAGCCATCATATTTTTTTAGGATCGTGTTTTTAGTTGAAAGGTAAAGTGGCCATTTTTTTTCAAGGGCCATCTTGAAGCAGCTATGGGCAAAACCTCTGATCGATTCTTCAGTATTGTACATGGTCATCGCCACACCCGGGCCTTCAAACTGATAAACATCGTGTACCTGTGGTCCCGATCCATCCTCTGGTGTAAAGGTCATGGTCAGTTTGCCCGGACCATTTACAACGATATCAGTTGCACGGTATTGGTCCCCAAAAGCGTGACGACCTATAACAATGGGTGCTGTCCAATTGGGAACAAGGCGTGGAACATTCTGCATGACAATTGGTTCACGAAAAATTGTCCCATCAAGGATATTCCGGATCGTTCCATTTGGCGATTTCCACATCTTCTTTAGCCCAAATTCTACAACACGGGCCTCATCAGGTGTGATGGTCGCACATTTTATTCCAACATGATACTTTTTGATGGCATTTGCGGCATCAATGGTTACCTGATCATTGGTTTCATCACGATATTCGATACCCAGGTCATAATATTTGATGTCGATATCCAAAAAAGGGAGGATCAATTGTTCCCTGATCAACTTCCAGATTATCCGGGTCATCTCATCTCCGTCGAGCTCCACAACGGGGTTAAGTACTTTAATTTTTTCCATTGAAAAATGATTATGAATTGAATTATAAATTAAAAATGATCATGCATGTATATAAGGAAAATAAATCACAAATGTTCAAAATCAAGGCCGAATTTGGATTTTAACGCCGCAAGCGGAGGATACTTCTCAACCAGCAAGTCCCATCTTTCAGCTTCGGTGTACGCGGTCCTTGTTTGTGGAATTGTATTGGCCGAAACCTTGAACTGAATCTCAATCCTCTCATTTTTAAATACCTCACGTAAAAATCCCAATAGTTTGGGTTTCAGGTCGAGAGTAAGCCGGTTTAGCTGAAGCTCAGAATCGAGTTCGTAATGAACCTGCCACTTTTCGGCCAGGACCGGCTCCCTTGCACTTAATGCCGATTTTAGCTGCGCAGCATCAATGGATTCAACAAAATTCTTCCATTCCTCGACCAACCCTGGTTGCGTAAAAGGTTTTTCTGGTATTTCTATTACATTCGAACTTCCAGAATCTTTAAACAACTCTCCTGTTTCCTTTTTCTTCGGTTCGTCCCGCAACGCTTCCATGATTGAAGGGGTCGAAAAACCTTCCCTGCCATTGAAACGCCGTGTTGTAGGCCTGTGTTGAATAGCTTCTGCTGAACCAGTTGGTATCGAAGTACTTGACTGTGCAGGATTCACAATATTCGGACTGGTTGCCACTTTCGACGGATCTATCAAAGAAAAGATAGGCAAAAGTGAAAGTGAGGCTAAGGCATCGTCAATTGTTTTTTTTTTAACATTTCTTCTAACTGGGCTATCCTTACCAATGTCAGCTCTACCAAAAAACGTTGGTTTGAAGACGATTTGTACTGGATATCACAATCGGATGCCAACTGCAAAGCCCCGATCAGAAAATTGACAGAACATGAACTGGCCTGCTTTTTATACTTTTCGCGGATTTCGCCCCCAACTTCAAGTAATTGAACAGTTACAGCATCCTTGCTGATCAGAAGATCCCTGAAATGCTGACCCAATCCCGTGATGAAATGATGGGCATTAAACCCATTGTCCAATATCTCACTGAATATCATTAATGTACCAGAAATGTCCCCTTTTTGGAAACCATCTGTCAATTTGAAATAGTAATCATAATCAAGTACGTTGAGATTGGCAATCGTATCTTTATAAGTAACATTAGACCCACAAAAACTGACCACCTGGTCAAAAATTGAAAGCGCATCGCGCATAGCGCCATCGGCTTTCTGTGCTATTACGTTCAGTGCTTCTGGCGCGGCGACAACATTCTCCTTCTGAGCCACATCCCTGAGATGCTTTTCAATATCGGGAATCGAGATCCTGTTGAAATCATAAATCTGGCAACGGGACAAGATCGTTGGCAGAATTTTGTGTTTTTCAGTTGTGGCAAGGATGAAAATAGCATGTGGTGGTGGTTCCTCAAGGGTCTTCAGGAATGCATTAAAAGCAGCCTGCGACAACATGTGGACCTCATCGATGATGTAAACGCTGTATTTTCCAATTTGCGGCGGAATCCTCACCTTATCGACCAGTGAACGGATATCATCAACAGAGTTGTTGGAGGCAGCATCGAGCTCATGGATGTTGTAGGAGCGGTTCTCACCAAACGAAAGGCATGATTCGCATTGGTTACAAGGTTCAGTATCAGCACCTAAATTCAAACAATTGATCGTTTTTGCGAAAATACGGGCCGAGGTGGTCTTACCTACACCTCTTGGACCGCAGAACAAATAAGCGTGTGCAAGGTGGTTGCTTCGGATCGCATTTTTCAACGTCGAGGTAATCGACGGTTGTCCAACAACCGAAGTGAATGTATCGGGACGGTATTTCCGGGCTGAAACTATATAGTTTTCCATAAAAAAATCAAAAGGCAAATTTTGTCGCCAAATATAACGCTTTTAGTTTAAAAAGTTGAACTAAACTTTTCAACTTATCTGGAACATTTCTTAATAATAAACGTTATAGGTTGTATTACATTTTAAACAATTAAAAGTTAGGAATATGAAAAAGATAATATTGACAAGTGTATTGATGATCATGATTTTAGGTGTTTTTGGACAGGGAAAAACGCTTTACGATTTTAAGGCAACGACGCTCGATGGTTCACCCTTCAATCTTTCGTCGCTCAAAGGAAAAAAGGTTCTTGTTGTGAATACTGCTTCCAAATGTGGTTTAACCCCTCAATATGAGATACTTCAGAAACTTTATGACACTTATAAGGACCGCAATTTTGTGATCGTTGGCTTTCCGGCCAATAATTTCGCATCCCAGGAGCCTGGGACAAATTCGGAAATTCAGGAATTTTGCAAAAAAAATTATGGTGTGACCTTTCCAATGATGTCAAAGATTTCTGTTAAGGGAAACGACATAGATCCTTTGTATAAATGGTTGACATTAAAAACGTTGAATGGGGTTGTCGATGCAGAGGTGCAGTGGAATTTCCAAAAATTCATGATTGACGAACAAGGAAAACTTGTGGGTTTTTTGACCCCGAAAGAGTTGCCCAATTCGGAAAAGATCATCAGCTGGATCGAGGGGAAAAAGAATTAACCCTTCGACTCCGCTCAGGGGCCGGAAAAAGGAAATTGGAGACTGGAGCTGTTGCATAAACAGCTCCAGTTTTATTGTTGTACAATCTGAGCAAATATTTAGTATCTTGCGTACATCATCTCAAAATCTTAAATTTATAGCTATGCGATTAATAGGAAATGTTATCTGGTTGATTTGTGGTGGGTTTTTAACATGCCTGGGATATTTATGGGGCGGTTTTTTGTTGTGCCTGACCATAATCGGGATTCCATGGGGACTTCAGGCCATGAAATTAGGGATTGCTCACCTGGCACCTTTCGGGCGCAAAGTTACACCAACAGGAGGATCTATTCCGGTTATCTCTTTTCTTTTGAACCTGATCTGGATCGTTTTTGCCGGAATCTGGATCGCTATTGCAGAACTGGTTTTAGGCCTGCTTCTTTGCATTACCATAATCGGGATACCATTTGGCCTGCAACATTTTAAACTGATGAGGCTTGCACTTTACCCTTTTGGTTACGATCTGGTTTAAAATGACCTGATAGGCAAAATATCGTAACATGCTATATATCAGATACTAATACAGGGATCGTCAAGGTAAATGTACTTCCTTTTCCTGGCTCTGAAACAACAGTTAATTCACCTTTGAGGATTTTGGCTATTTTAAGAGATATGGCCAGTCCAATACCAACCCCACCATAACTTCTTGTTACCGTATCATCAACCTGTCTGAAAAAATCGAAAATGATATCTTGTTTGTCTTTTGGGATTCCAATACCAGTATCTTTAAAGTAATATGTAAGATAGGTTTTATTATCAAACCTGTAACCAAATTCGATTGTTCCCTCCTGGGTAAATTTTAGTGCATTTTTAAAAAGGTTTGACAATATCTGGTTGATTTTACTTCTGTCGGCTGTGATGTAATCATGCAAGCAGTTTGTATCTGGTTTATAGATCAATCTGAGTTGGTCGTTCTTTGAAGAATTTTTTATCAGTTCGTCGAATGAAGCTTTATTCTCTATAAAATGATCGACAAGGCTAAATGTTTGGTTCCTGAGTTTGATGTTTTCATTTTCAACCAAGGCCAGATCGAATACATCTTCAATTATGGAAAGCAGGTTTTTACCACTTTGATTGATAAACTTAGCATAATTTCGACTCTTCTGAAGTGTAGCATCATCCGAAAGGATCAAATCACTAAATCCAAGAATATGGTTAAGTGGAGTGCGCAACTCATGGTTCATCGTGGCGAGAAAAGCTGTTTTTAACCTGTTGCTCTCTTCTGCTTTTTCCTTTGCCGCAATTAACTCCTCACGATTTTTCCGAATTTCTGTGATATCGATGGCAACACCAATCATTGCAATTTCATGGTTATTTTCGTCCTTGATACTGGATGTCGAAAGTAAAATCGGAAATATCTGACCATTCTTGCGTTTGTTCATCATTTCTCCCCGCCACCCCCGATTGGGTAATTCCTCAAATATATCACGGACATGCTGGTTTTTTAACTCAACTGGACGGAAGATATTGATGTGCTGGCCAATCAGTTCATCTTCAGAATATCCATATATTTTTAACAATGAGTCGTTTACATAGATGATCAAATCCTCGCTGTTGGTGATGGTGACACCTTCACTAATGCTCTCCAACGAATGAGCCAGAAGTTTAATTTTTCTCTCTGTTGCTTTCTTTTCGCTAATGTCGCGAATAATCCCTATTGCGTACCACCCATCCGGAAATTCAAGTGCAGAAAGGGAAAGTTCGATATCGATCGCTTTTCCATTTTTACATAGTGCTTCCAATTCAATAGTTTTCCCGATTGCATTACCCTTTCCAGTTTTTAGAAAAGATTTATAAGCTTGATTATGTGATTCATGGTAATTTTCTGGAGCTAAAAATGAATGGAGATTTTTACCGATAACCTCCTCTCTGGAAAATCCGAAGATCTTTTCTGCGGCTGGGTTAAAGAACTGGATGTTCCCAAGCGGATCCATCATCAGAATCCCATCTTGGGCTGTCATAGTTATCGCTTTTATCCTGGCTTGTTCGGCTTTCAACAATTCTTCAGCCCTTTTGCGTTCGGTAATATCCATGATCTGCACTAGGTAATCAAAATTATTCTGCTCACCTTTCATGATAGGGGTTCCCTGAATATCGAGTGAGACTTTGCCACTTCTGGAAGTCGGATAGAGGTTCAGTTTTTTTACAAGATCAAAATCGAATTCAGTTTCATATCGGATAGGCAACCCTTTGTAAAGCAATTCTTTCAGGGCATTTGAAATGTTAGGGTCTTCAAATAGTGAAAAGCCGCGAACAACATCGGCAGATTGGATCCCAAACAAGGCACAACAAGCCGGGTTGACATCAATAAGGCGACCTTGTTCATTGTACAATTCAATCGCAATCGGGGATTTGATGAAAATATTTTTGAAGCGTTCTTCACTGTTTTTCAATGCCTCCTGTTGTTTCCTTTGTTTTGTAATGTCATCAAAGATCCCCAAGACCCCAATAATCTTACCTTGCTCATCGTGATAAGGAACCTTGGTAGTTTGAATCCAGTGCTCAACCCCGCCAATCACATAAGGTTCAACTATATTTTTTAATTTTCCTGTAGCCATTACGGTTTGGTCGTCAGCCCTGTAACCCTCGGCCAACGCGGCAGGGACAAACTCAAAATCAGTTTTACCAATAATTTGCTCAGGTGTAATCCCAAGGTCATTTGCATAATTGGCATTACAGGAGAGATAGACCGAATTGATGTCCTTGATAAAGATCCGTTGAGGAAGGTGTTCAACAAGACTCCGGTTCAGGATTACACTTCTTATCAGTTCCATTTCAATCTCCTTTCTCGCGGTAATGTCCTGAATGACTCCATAAACAATCCGGTTTTCCTGATCATAAGTGGCAACCGACTGGATATCTTTAATTTCGCCTGTATCGACAGTTTTTATCTTAAATTCAAGATGATACGATTCGTTCCCATTGATCAGGTTTTCTATGGTAGCATCAAGCAATGGTCGATATTCAGAAAGTGGAATATTTCTAATAACCTCATAATCAAATATATTACTATTTACTCCATAAATTTTTGCTGCGCCGACAGAAGCAATCACTTTGCGGGAATCAAGATGCAATTCCCAGTTTCCCGATTTTGAAGCCAGCTCGGCCCTATTCAACCTTAATTCATTTAACCGGAGTTCTTCCTCAGTTGTTTTACGTTCAGTAATGTCTGTTGAGATTACCTGTATCCCCAAAACCTTTTTCCCGGAATCCTGAATACGTGTATAAATTGTATGAAACCATTTCGGACCATCAGGCAGAAAAATTTGATCATCATATTCCTGAAGGATATCCAAATCAGCCGCCATTTTTATTCGGTACAGCAAATTCTCTGCATCCGGTTTTGAAAAGATATCATAAACCGACCTACCAACAAAGTCAACTGGTTTTCCGTTCTGATAATTTGCCCTTAGCTGATTGTATGAAATAACAACACCTTCAGTCGTATAGTAGCCAATTCCGACTCCTGCACTTTCATAGAGTTGCCGATATCTTTGTTCACTTTCCCTAAGTGCTTCCTCAGTTTCAATACGCACTACATTTTCAGCCCTTAAATCGTTTATCAGACCGAGCATTTCGATTTGGTTTAGCTCAAGTTCAGAAGTGCGTTCGGCTACCAGTTTTTCAAGCCGTTCATGCTGAAACTGTTTTTGACTGTTTGCTGATTTAATTTTAACCATTGCATTGATCTGGGCAATCAATTCAATTTCGTCGATGGGCTTGGTAAGAATTGCCTCAGCACCAATCTCAAGTGCTTTGATACGGGTATCCCTTGTTTCCCTTGTCGCAGTAATGAAAACCACAGGAATATCCCGAACTTTGTCGATCTGTTTCAATCGATGGCAAACTTCAAAACCATCCATTCCGGGCATTACGATATCCAAAAGGATTACGTCAGGATCAATTTCAACGGCCAGTTCAATCCCTTTCGTTCCATTCAATGCAGGGTAAAAAACCGATTCTGAAAAAGCATCCTGGATCATGGCTTTCAAAGAGATCAGGTTGTCATTATTGTCGTCAATAGCAAGGATTTTTGACATTCACTTTATTGTAATAAATTCTTAATATTTAATTTTGAAATTACTGATTTCTTTGGAATCCTGCATATGAAAACCACATTTTTTTTGCATTAATTACCTTATAGTTGGAATGTACTTCTGAATTGTTTTCTCGAATAGTTCATGGTCAATCGGTTTGGCAATATAACCATCAAAACCACAGGCTAAAAAATTTTCACGCTCACCCTTCATCACACTTGCTGTGACAGCAATAACAGGAATATGCTGTAGTGCCTGTTCTTTTCGCAACAAATTTAACAATTCGGTTCCACTCAATTCAGGCAGGGCAATGTCAAGCAAGATCAATTCAGGCTGATGCAATTGTGCCATTTCGAATCCTTTCCGACCATCTTCAGCTTCTAAAACTACACAACGATCTTCTATCAAAGCCTTAATTGTCAGTATATTATCTGGATTATCCTCAACCACCAATATTTTAGGAACCGATTTACTGCCCGGTTTGACTACTTCCTGTAATTTAGGCTTATCCACTTTTGAACCTCCCTGCAACATGGCAGCGATTTCATTAAGTAACTGGTCCTTATTGATATTACCTTTACGGATCAATTGGTGGATGCCATTGTGCTTTAGAAATGACAGCTCCTCTTTTGTGACGAATTTTGCAGTCAGGATGATAACGGGAAGATATTCAGTCTTCTTTTCCTCCCTGATACGTTTCAATACCTCAAAACCGTCAACACCTGGCATCATCAAATCAAGGATCATCGCATCAGGGATTTGCCTGGCAATTTGTTCAAGGGCTTGCTGTCCATTGTGGGCCACCAAAATCCGATAACCCTGTAATTCAAGGATATCCTTCATTTGAATAATGCTGGCATCGTTATCTTCCACCAACAAAATGGTCTTGCTACGGTTTTCGGCGAAACCCTGAATATGAATGGGTTTACTAAAATGTTTCCACATATCTGGACTGGTCAATTCGGATTTTAATTGTATTTTCGGGAAGTGCACAGGAAGGGTCAGTCTGAATTTGGATCCCCTATCCGGGGTACTTTCAACAGTGATGTCCCCACCCAGCAAATCGGCATATTTTTTGGCAATAGCCAGTCCAAGTCCTGTGCCACCAAATTTCCGGCTATTGCTGCCATCGGCCTGTGTGAATTCGTTGAAAATATAAGGCATTGAATTAGAGCTAATTCCAATACCTGTATCACTTACCAAAATTGAGATGGAACCGTCAATGTGCGAAACCTGTATTTCAACACTCCCCTCCTCGGTGAATTTGACAGCATTTGAGATTATATTCTGGAGAATGTGGCGGATTTTCTCATAATCACTTTCGATCACAGGTAGGATACCTTCAACTTGAAAATTAATTACTATGCTCTTTTGTTTGGCGATTGGTTCGATCGACTCAAAAACCTCCTGTATTAATTCGCTGATATCGAACCTATTGATTTCGACAACTTCACGACCGGCTTCAATACGTGAAAGATCCAAGATATCATTGATCAGTAGAAGTAGTTGTTTCCCATTGCGTTCAATGACTTCCAGATAACTGTACTCCTCTGGCGCAATTTTGCCTTCGAGGCGACGGTTAAGCACACCCGAAAGTGCGATAACCGAGTTTAAAGGGGTACGCAATTCGTGGCTCATGCTCGACAAAAAACTTGTTTTCATTTTGTTCGCATCGTCAAGTTGCCGCTTCTGCATCTCAAGTTCGGTATTTTGTTCGGCCAATTCACTTGAATGAACAGAAAGTTCATTTTTCTGCACTTCCAGCTCATTGTTCTGAATTTCCAACTGTTTTGAAAATGCGATAACTTTCTGCCAGGTAAGTATTCCGTCCATTCTGGCGGATAGCATACTTTGAATTTTATCGAGCAGTGGCAAGCTGTTTACAGCGAAAAGCTTTATAGTTGCAAGTGAAATTACAGCAACTACCTCATTACCTACAATAATTGGAATTGTTAAAATTCCGCGGGGCGCAAATTGTCCGCTGACCGTCGAAAATTTTAATTGTGTCTCCTCGGGTATCGACGTGATGTTTTGAATTTTCCGGGTGGCAAGGGCGGGGCCAAATTCTCCTTCAAAACTAGTTGCCGAAAAAGGTTTACAACCCTCTTCGTCCAATCCGATGCCAACAAATTTTTCGAAGCTGGTTTTTGCGTCGTTAAGCAGGTAAAGGGCACCCAACTGTGAACCTGTGTATTCAAGTAATTTGCTGATTAAGATGTGGCAGAAACTGTTGGCATCATTTTCGTTCAGCATAACTTCGGCAAGTTCCGCCGACTGTCTGTTAAGGGTCAACTCTGTTTCGATTGTATCGGCCAGATCGTTGAATGCGACAGATAATACGCCAAATTCATTGTTGATAAGATAATTGCAGCGTGCTTGGATCTTACCGTCCCTAAAACGCCTGGTTGCATTCGAAATTTGCTTTAGGGGACGACGGATATTCCGAATAAGATAGATGACGATCAGCACCGAAAAACCAAAAATTATCAGAACAAACGTGACCATCTGCCACCTAAGGGTTTGAACAAGCACAATTGAATTTTGATAAAGTTCATCGCCCTTTGATTTTGCAAAATCATCAATCTTCATTATCGATTTTAACAAAAATTCCGGTCTTCCATTATAATCATCAGATAATTGCAGCTTATGTACTGTTTCTTCATTTATTACGTTAGCATTGAGAACCTTCAGGTCTTCCAGTTTAGCAAACCATAGTTCAAAAGCGTTGGATGCTTCCTCAATATCTTGTTTTGGTCCCAGATAACGATCTCTTAAAACAGCAAATTGTTGTTCTGAACTGCTATGAAAGGTTTCAATATTCCTGATTGACCTTTCCCTGCCTACTTCTCCATCAGCATGAAGAAAATTTGAGAGTTCAAGGCGCATTGAAAGGATATCATTGTTTAATTGCCCAATCGCCCTTCTAACCTGAAGCGGGTGCTGGTAAAGGTCGTTCGTTTGTTGTGCGATCATATCCGATTGTCGTAATGAAAGGACACCAAGCAGGACGATCAGCAACAAAATTATCCCAAACCCAATCTTAAGTTGGGAACCTATTTTAATGGCTTTTATTTTCATATGGTTTAAAATTTCTGAATATTCCCGAAGAAAAAAACTCCTCAGTATAATTGTTTTCCTTTACGATTTCCCTCTCTGCCTCACCTGTAATCAACCAGGCATTTGAGTTCAGGCAATTCCCAATTTTGGCCAGCATACGATACCTATATTCCGGTTTATAATAAAAAAGGACATTACTGCAAATTATCATGTCGAAATTCCCATAAATGCTGGCTTGTGGGCAAGCACCTTCCTCTGACGCCAGGTCAAACACTGAAAAATCAATATATTGCTTCAAATCAGAAGATATTGCATAGGCCTCAAAATGACCATAATATTCCATCTGATTTACCCTTGTAAAATAGGTATTCAGCCGGTTTATATTGACTTTACCCAAAGAAGAGACCTGATAAATGCCTTTTTTTGCAATCTCAAGTTCAGATTGGTTAATATCGGTGGCAAAAATCCGGCACGATAAATCAAGATGATGGATCCGGATCAGTTCGTCAATCAGAATAGCGATGCTGTAAGGTTCCTGACCTGAGGCACAGGCTGCCGACCAGATGCGTATTTCCTTTTGTTTTTCCTTTCTTTTTTTTTCGATAAGTGACGGAAGCACAATTTGCTCAAGATAGGCAAAAGTAAGGGTGTTACGAAAAAACTCGCTAAATGTATTGTTAAGGGAATTTACTAGGGAATGTGTCTCTTCTTTGTTGGATTTCAATAAATTACAATATCCATTAAGGGAATTGGACGAAGTTTTTGACATTCGGTTTTGAACACATTTCATAAAAAAAGCCTCTTCAAAACCATTGGTGTCAATTCCATTAAATTGGAACAATAAATCTCTGATAACAGCTACCCCGTTGTTCATAAAAACCGATAGTATTACGTAATTATCATATATTCAATACTTTATATCAGGTGATATATCTGATAGTTCAACAGGGACTTTTAAATAGAAAGTACTTCCCACGTTCGGTTCTGAAACAACAGTAAGCTCCCCATTGAGGATTTTTGCTATTTTTTGTGAAATGGCCAAACCAATACCTATTCCACCATGGACCCTTTTGATATCATCGTCACCTTGTCTGAAGAAATCGAAAATGATGCTTTGCTTCTCCTTTGAAATGCCAATACCTGTGTCGGTTACAAAAAATATCATATTCGAATCATTATCAATTTTATAACCAAATTCAATTGTTCCCTTTTCAGTAAATTTGACGGCATTTTTAAAGAGGTTCGTAAGTACCTGATTGATTTTACTCCGGTCGGTTGTTACATATCCCGAAAGCCAGTGGGTTTCGGGTTTGAAAACAAGCTGAATTTGTTCGTGTTTGGACGAAGCCCTAAGAATGTTGTCAAACGAGGCTTTACATTCCATAAAATGGTCGATGATACTGAAAGTGTGGCTGCGGATCCTGACATTAGCCTGTTCAAAAAGTGCCAGGTCAAAAATATCTTCAATAATTGAAAGCAGGCTTAGGCCACTTGAATGGATACCTTGGGCAAAAATGGAATTCTCATCGGGAGAAACATCCGACATGATGAGTTCGCTAAAACCAATGATGTGATGCAGAGGTGTCCGAAGCTCGTGGTTCATTGTGGCCAGAAATGCCGATTTTAACCGATTGCTCTCTTCCGCATTGTCTTTTGCAGCAATCAATTGATTGAGCATCAACTTTTTCTCCGAAATATCGTCCATAATAAGGATATAATTGCTAATCGCCCCGTTTGCATCAATCAATGGCGATATCGTAACATCTTCCCAATAGGTAACCTTGTCTTTCCTTCGATTTAAAAATTCGCCCTTCCAGACCTTTCCGTTCAGCAAGTTCTCCCACATTCTTTGAAATTCCTCCTCCACTTTGTGCGAATGATTGAAAATCCGGGGAGGTTTGTTCACTACTTCATCCAATGAATATTGGGTCAAGGTTGTAAAGGCAGCATTTACAAATTCGATTTTTCCATTGGCATCGGTTATAATCGTCGATACAGGACTCTGTTCAATAGCCTTACTAAGCTTCCTGATTAGTGTCTGGTCATTTTTTTGACCTGTGATATCCATCTTTACAGCCAGAAAATTGGTAATCTGACCACGTTCGTCTTTTATCGGGGAAATGGATACTTCCTCAAAATATTCTTCCCCATTCTTCTTTCTATTTTTAAATTCACCATGCCACTCCTTGCCCTGAAGGATGGTCTGCCATAAAATAGTATATTCGGAGGACGGTGTATAACCCGATTTTAATATATTAGGATTTTTGCCCAGGACCTCATCGTACGAATATCCTGTCTGTTGGGTAAAATTCTGATTGACATACTCGATATGGCCTGAAGTATCTGTTATTATAATACTGGCTGGATTTTGCTCCACTGCACGTGAAAGGCTCCTCAATTTCTCATCTACCTTCCGGCGTTCTGAAACATCGCGCAAAATCCCTTCATGGAAAATTATATTTCCCTGATCATCATAGATATACCATCCATGGTCTTCGACCCATATTTCGGATCCATCTTTTCTTTTCAATTTATAAACTTCGATTCCCTGGCCAATTTCTTCCAGGATGTCGCTGTCCCGTTCCTCCGGTTCAAAATACAATTCCTTCCTAATATCAATCGACATAAGGTCAGCTTTGCTCTCGTAACCAAATAGGTTTACCATTGCGGAATTTATGGAAACGAACTTTCCTGCGGGAGTGGATTTATAAACACCATCAGGCATTCTTTCGACCAGATTCCGGTATAACTCCTCGCTCGATTTTAAGGCATCTTCGATCAACTTTCGTTCAGTAATATCATAACCTATACCCACCAACCCCTGAACCTTACCGTTATCGTCAAACAACGGAAATTTGGAATTAAGTTGCCAGTGTTGCTTCCCCGAAGAATCGAACAAAGTGCCCTGCTGATTGATCAAAGGAGTACCTGTCTGGATTACAGTTAAATCCTCCTTATATCCACGGATCCCATCTTCACCGGCAAACAATTCGATGTCTGTTTTTCCCATAATTTCAGATTCGGAAGTACGGCCCATATGGGAAAGGTCCGACTTATTGGCAACAATTTTTCTTCCATTAATATCCTTTACATAGACTGTATTCGGCAAATTATCGATCAAAGTCCTGAGCAATGTCCTTTCCCGCCGTATCTCTTCTTCTGCCAATCGGCGGGCAGTAATATCAATGTACGAAGAGAGAAGGTGATGTACCGACCCATCGGGGTTACGTTCACAAACAACCGAAAGTGTGCTGTATAAAATTGACCCGTCCTTCCTTACAAAACGCTTGTCCATCTCATATCCATTCAACTTACCGTTGATCATTTCATTAAACAAGGCTATGTTCCGTTCTATATCACCAGGATGAGTTACTAAGATCCAGGTTAGCTGAAGGAGTTCCTCTTTGGAATAACCCAGCATCTGGCACAAGCTCTGATTGACTTCAAGCCATTTCTTGTTGGGCAGGGTCACGCTCATCCCGACTGAACAATTCTCAAAATAATTCTGAAATGCCATTCTGCTTTTTAACAGGGCCATCTCCGCCTCACGTCGTTCCAGTTCACCTGCGGCCCTTATGGACACCAGATTAAGTACCGATTCGACCATAGACACATTTTCGATCGGTTGTTTGCCGATTAAAGCTATAATGCCCAAGGGTTTGCCCGATGAACTCCACAATGTCGCCCCGGCATAGCTATCGGCATTGATTTCCCTGAGGTAGGTGTCATCCGGAAACAAATCCGCCACATCACTTTCAAAACAAACAACCGATTTACCCAGAGCTTCGCCACAAGGTGTACCCTCTATTTTATACGACATATTATCGACAAAAAGATTACAAGCAAAATTCACAATTGTCTGAAATTCATGATTATCTGGCAAAATAACATTGATGCAAACATATTCCATTCCCAAGGTCTTCGTTAGAAACCTACACAACGATTGAAAGAAATCTTCTTCTGAATTGGCCCAACCGGCACTGTTCAGGAATTGCTGGGTTTCTTCCATTTTGGTCTTATGGGTAATGTCCTGTACAAATCCATAGAGGTATAGATCCCCGGATATTGTTTCCTGACGTTTGCCAAATGAGAGGATTCCATCAAAGATACTCCTGTCCTTACGATGATAACGATTTTCAAAGATTTCCCATTTGCTGTCGGAAAGCTCGATCTTGTTCAAATAAAAAGGCCTGAGTTCGGGATCCTTATAAAGAACATCAGCAACATTTGATCTGTTTACAATTTCGAGGCATTCTTCAGGCGAGTCATATCCAAACATGTCGGCAAAGGCTGGGTTAACAAAGATCAGTTTGCCTTCTACAGTCGATTGGAACATACCGATCGGGACATTTTCAAATATCACACGAAAACGCATCTCATTTTCCCTTAGTATTTCCTCAGCCCTTTTCCTCTCTGATATATCCCTGAAATTGATAACAATGGCTTCAATCCCGGATTCAGAAAGCAGATTGCTGTAAGTACTTTCCACCCAGAGCCATTCGTCATTTTTCCTTTTAAAACGATATTCCAAAGTAGGGACGAACGAAGGGATATCTATAATTTTTTGTAAAGCGGCAAGAACAGCCGGAAGATCATCGGGATGAGTTGAGGCAACCGGATCAGGAAAATCCACAGCGTCATCCTGATATCCAAACATCCGTTTGGCCGCAGGGCTTGTATAGGTAATCTGGCTGTCCTTGCCAACAAGGACAATACCATCGGTGGCTTTTTCGATCAATGACCGATAATATTTTTCAGCTTTCCGGATCGATTCTTCAGCTTTGTTCCGTTCTATGACATCCCGAAAGAATACCTTATCCAATTCATCGAATGCGAATTGTAGTTTTTGCTCTGCTTTCCTGCGCTGTTCGAGTTCCTTCTCCAAGGCTTCTGTACGCTGTCTGACCAGTTCTTCCAGCATTTGCTTTTCAAGTATTTTTTGATCCTCAGCTTCCTTGATCCTTAACATTGCACGGATTTGTGCAGTCAGTTCAGGCAGTTCAACAGGTTTAGCAAGAAAGGCATCAGCGCCACATTCAAGGGCTTTTACCCTAACCTCCCTGCTATTTCCGGCAGCAGTAATCATCATAACCGGGATATGCTTTAGCAAATCGTTGCATTTCAAAACTTTACAAACAGCATAACCATCCATGACAGGCATAAAGATATCCAATAAAATGACATCCGGTTTTTCGAGAAGGCAAAGATCAATTCCATCCGTTCCAGAAAGGGCACTATAAAACTCGATAGTCGGAAAAGCTTCATAGATTAAAGCTTTCAAAACGAACAGATTATCATTACTATCGTCAATGGCGAGAATCTTTTTCATTTGCTAAATAATTTAATATTCCGATTATGTTTCCAACCAGGAAGAGCCAATCAATAGTCGAGTCTAATATCAAAAAAAGAGATTAACCTATTGCATCGGTCATCTCTACGGGAATTGTCAAAGAAAATGTACTCCCCTTGTCTGGTTCTGAGATGACACCAAGGTGCCCTTTAAGAATCTTTGAAATTTTCATCGCAATGGAGAGTCCAATCCCAATACCACCATAAACACGGGTCGGGGAATCGTCACCTTGCCTGAAAAAATCGAAAATCAATGATTGTTTTTCCTTAGGTATTCCAATACCGGTATCCCTGATATAGAATGTAAGCGTTCCTTTTGTCTGACTTTGAAAGCCATATTCGATTGTTCCTTTGTTCGTAAACTTGATTGCATTTTTAAATAGATTGATCATTATCTGGTTTACTTTGCTCCGATCAGTTGTTAAATACAACGAAAGAAGTTGTGCATCAGGTTTATAGATCAAATTTATTTGTTCCGACTTTCCCGATGTCTGAAAAATCTGATCGAAAATAGATTTATTCTCCATAAATTGATCCATTAACCTGAAAGTCTGCAACCTCAGTTTGATATTGGAATGTTCGGCAAGGGCCAGATCAAATACATCTTCCACAATCGAAAGCAACTCTTTTCCGCTGAAGTTGATATTTGTGGCAAATGAAACATTGTCGTCGGGCATGGCACCAGATATGATCAACTCGCTAAAACCAAGAATATGGTTAAGCGGTGTCCGCAATTCATGGTTCATTGTTGCAAGGAATGCAGACTTTAAGCGGTCGCTCTCCTCAGCATTATGTTTTGCCACAACAAGTTCATCCCTATTCTTTTTTTGAATGTAGGCAGCACCAAATGTATTTGCAGCAGCACTTAAAAGCCTTTCTTCGGTCGATGTCCAGGTCCTTTTTTTCAGGCAATCGTCGAACCCGACAAATCCCCAGAATTTATTGCCAATAATTACCGGGGCAACAAGTATGGACAAAATTCCCTGGCTTTCAAGTACCAACTTTTCGCCCTGTGGAAAATCGCTGATATTGCCAACAATGACTTTCCCTTGATTAAGTACTTCATACCAACGTTGAAATGCCGTTTCATA
>CAIYPA010000048.1 GCA_903927965.1 uncultured Bacteroidia bacterium
ACAGTGTTTGGCTCTATTATGCTTCAGCAACTCAATATTACGGGACAATTACTAACAGCAATTAGATATCTGATTAGTGAGACAATGGATAATATTGTCGAGCACGCAAGAGTTAGTAATGGTTGGATCATGGTTCAAAATTATCCATCCAAATGTTTCCTGGATATTTGTATTCTTGATCGTGGTGTTGGAATTCGAGGTTCTTATATCAACAATCACATTGGTGAAATTCCTAACGACCAAATAGCACTTAGGCAGGCAATTAACGGGCAAAGCACAAAGCAAATAGCTGAAACGCGTGGCTACGGGATAAATACTTCCAGAAGAATGCTTGTGGACGGAATTAAAGGTAAATTTTTCTTGTTTTCAGGTTCAGCATTTTATATTTATACAAATGATTTGGAACAAATAACTCCTTTAGAACGCTTTTATAGTTGGAAAGGTACGATGCTTGCCCTACGAGTTCCTCGGGATATTCCAGCAAATTTCGATTATACTAGTTATTTAGAATAGTCTATTATTGTTTTGATTAAATAAATCCATATTTTTGACCCGATGAACAATAAAATTTACATACAAGATTTTCTGCCTTCGATAATTGCTACCCGAAACGCAATTAGTTTCTTTGAGAAGGACATGCAACTTAAAGCAGATTCTTTTTATGTATTTGATTTTACGAACATTTTTTTTATTTCCAGAGCTTTTGCAGATGAACTTTATAAGTTTTTGAAAAACAATAATATAGAGTATAAATTTGAAAATGCAAATTCAAATATATTGGAAATATTTAAGGTTGTTCAAAAAAACCGGACTAGTAAACCTTACTCCTACCACGAAATAGCCATTACATCTTTCAGTAAAAAGAAAGATCTTGTACAGTTCCTCTCTTTGATTTGAAAAAGCCAGGTTTTGATTTCTGAAAGATTGAAAAAGGAAGATCTTCTATAAGAAAAAATCCGATAGCCCTGATTATCAGCACTATCGGATTTATTTTGGAGGTCGATGGCGGATTCGAACCGCCGTACGCGGTTTTGCAGACCGCTGCCTAGCCACTCGGCCAACCGACCGTAAATGTGGCTGCAAAGATAATTAAATATCTGTTTCTGGTACAAGCACGATAAAAATTTGATCAGGACCCTATTGGGATGCTCTCAATAACGCTTGATCTATGCCTTATTTCAACCTTATTTCAATTCTATTTCTATGTATTTCAATGCAATAAGTTTTTGTGTGAACTACTTCCCAATTCTCACCTCTCCATAGTAATACTGACCCTTTCAATTTGCCCTCCCATGGGAGGGTTCAGCTTCGAAATTTTTATTTTGGCATTGATGATGTCCCCAAATTTTTCGTACAGGCGGTCAAGGATGCGCCCGGCAACATGTTCCAATAAACGCGACTTTATTTTCATCTCCTCGCTAACAACCTGATAGACTATTTGATAGTTGAGGGCATCTTCCAGGTTGTCGGTAATAGCAGCTTTGGTACAATCGGTATCCAAAGTTACGTTGACGATAAACCGGTTTCCCACCACCTGTTCCACGGCGAAATGGCCATGATAGGCAAAAAACTCCATCCCTTCAATTTCGATAACACCCATCTTGGTTCTTATTTTATTACGTCAAAATTAATGTATTTTTGAATCTTGATTTAACGTTTGAATTATTAGTTTAATTAATTCAACCCTATTACTTTTACAAAAAGTTTCCAGAAGGAAGAAAAATAGATCATTATGGCAGAGATAGACAATAAAACAGTCGAACAGGAGGAAATAATTCCAAAGAATTTTATACAACAACAAATCGTTGACGACCTCGCCGAAGGGAAAAACGGGGGAAGGGTACACACAAGATTTCCACCTGAACCCAATGGTTATCTGCATATTGGACATGCGAAGTCGATCTGCCTCAATTTTGGTACGGCAAAAAAATTCGGTGGTTTGACCAATCTTCGGTTCGATGATACCAATCCTGCCAAGGAAGATACCGAATATGTCGATTCGATCATGGAGGATGTGCAGTGGCTCGGTTTCGACTGGGACGACCGCCTTTATTATGCTTCCGATTATTTCGATAAACTGTATGATTTTGCAGTATCCTTGATCAAAAAGGGAAAGGCTTATGTCGATTTTCAAAGCCCGGAACTGATCAGCGAACAGAAAGGGACACCTACAAGGCCAGGGAGCGATAGCCCTTACCGGAATACAACACCCGAAGAAAACCTCGAACTCTTCACCAAAATGAAGGATGGTTTTTATAACGATGGCGATTGTGTTTTAAGGGCTAAAGTCGATATGTCGTCACCGAACATGCACATGCGAGATCCATTGATGTACCGGATTATCAAACAGCCACATCACAGGACTGAAGATAAATGGTGTATCTACCCGATGTACGATTATGCCCATGGCCAATGTGATTACTGGGAAGGGATCACCCATTCGATATGTACCCTTGAGTTTGAGGTACACCGTCCGCTTTACGATTGGTTTGTCGATCAGTTGAAGGACTCGGATTACCGTCCAAGGCAGATCGAATTTTCGAGGTTGAACCTGAGCTATACAGTAATGAGCAAACGCAAGCTGTTACAGCTTGTGAAAGAAGGCTTTGTGAAGGGTTGGGACGATCCCCGGATGCCAACGATCTGTGGCCTTCGCCGGAGGGGATATACCCCCGAATCGATGCGTGCCTTTTCCGATATGGTTGGGATCACAAAAGTGGATGGCGTTACCGACGTTGCTAAGCTTGAATTTTGTATCCGTGAAGATTTGAATAAAAGGGCACAACGCGTGATGGGCGTGATTGACCCGTTGAAAATAGTGATCACAAATTATCCAGAGGGATTGGTTGAAGAGATCGATGCTGTCAATAACCCGGAAGATGAGAGCATGGGCAAACGGAAAGTACCTTTCTCTCGTGAATTATATATTGAGCGTGAGGATTTTATGGAAAACCCGCCAAACAAATTCTACAGGCTTTCACCTGGGCGTGAGGTGCGGTTGAGGTATTCGTATTTCATCAAATGTACCGAAGCGATAAAAAACGAAGCTGGCGAAATCGTTGAATTGCATTGTACTTACGACCCTGAAACAAAGGGCGGCAATGCGCCGGATGGTAGGAAGGTCAAAGCAACTCTACATTGGGTAGCTGCTGCACAGGCAGTTAAAGCCGAGGTCAGATTGTACGACCGGTTATTTACTGATGCCGATCCACTGGGAAACAAGGAAAAAGATTTTCTCGAACTGCTGAATCCCGATTCATTGAAAGTTCTCACCCAATGTTACATCGAACCATTCGTGAAAACGGCCAAACCGTTGGATGGTTTTCAGTTTGAACGACTTGGCTATTTCAATATTGATCCTGATACAACTACCGACCACATTGTTTTTAACCGGACTGTTTCGTTAAAGGACGGATTTAAGAAGTAAAGATGCTGCTCCATCATCTAAAGAATGATGTAATCGAAGCAGGTTGTGACGAGGCCGGCAGGGGATGCCTTGCAGGCCCCGTTTTTGCTGCTGCCGTGATCCTTCCCCCTGATTTTTATTCCGAAGAGCTCAACGATTCCAAACAACTGACCGAAAAACAACGTTACCTTTTGCGCCCCATCATTGAAAAGGAGGCAATAGCATGGGCTGTTGGTATTTACGATAATGTCGAAATCGATGGGGTCAATATCCTCAATGCCTCTATCTTCTCCATGCACAGGGCCCTGAACCAACTTTCTGTTGCTCCCCAACACATCATTATTGACGGAAACCGGTTTAAACCTTTTATGGATATTCCATATACAACTGTGATTCAGGGTGATGGCAAATACCTGTCGATTGCGGCTGCCTCAGTCCTGGCCAAAACCTACCGTGACGATTTTATGCTTGCACTTCACGAAAAACATCCTGAATATGGGTGGGACCGGAACAAGGGGTATCCTACGGCATTTCACCGTGAGGCACTTAAAAAGTTTGGGATTACCCCCTACCACCGGAAGAGTTTCCGGCTTTTTGAAACACAACTTGAACTTGATTTTATTTCCTGAATTTTTTACATCCTCCCACATTTCGTAAAAAAATGACGTCCGAAAAATAGTTTCAGACGTAAAAAAATCAAAGTGTAAAATAATTAATCACTTTTCGGATATGGAGCAGCCATTGCTGCGATAGAGCCAGTATTGGCTTAATAGTTTGAATTATAACCTTATAATCCAATATTTGATAGATTTGACCATTTTGACTACTGCGGGTTATCTTTACTGCCTGACAACTAAGCATTTTTATATATTAATGTATTTCAACGAATTACAATTATTTCCTGCTCAATAATTCCCAAAAACAAAAATAATTTACATTTGTAAAAAAATATTTTACAATGTGCTTGCATATGTAAAATTTTCGTATTATATTTACATCGTACAAAAGATAAAAAACAGATACGATGAAAACTTTAGCAACAATGATGATCGCAGCACTTCTTACCTTAACAACTTCGGTTTTTGGTCAGACAGTTGCCATCGGACATGCTACCGCCGAAGTGATCGAGTCTGTAAGTGCATCCGCTTCTACAATCTCTTCTTTTGACCTTTCAAAAGATTCAGAAAATGTAAAACTTGGTGCCATCACTGTATTTTCAGGAAAGGACATTACCTGCAACGTCGTTTTAAAAGCAGCCAATCTTTCTGATGCATCCGGTAACGCTTTTACGATCGAGCCAACAGTTAACAACGATTCCAATACAGCAGTTGCTCAGGCAAACGGTTCACAGACCATCCAATTGAATGGGACAACAAATATCAACAGCAATCAGGCTGCCGGTCAGTATGCAGGTTCTTACACAGTTGTATTTGCCTACAATTGATTTTGAAAATGGGTTTTTGAAAAAGGGGTGCATCAAATGCGCCCCTTTTTTTTTAGGAAGTCAGAAGCAACCAAATTCGGAAACCTCCTATCTTTATTACACACGATCGCATAAAAAAAACTTATGAAGACTTTTACCCATTTGCTTTTGCTCGTCTGTATAATTGGATGCTCACCTTCCTTTGCACAGGAAGAAAAACCAACTACCCAAAAAGGTCAGATCGGGATCACCTTTTCAGGTTTCGGGAGCAATGATGTTTTTCGGAAGGAGGAATTGATCGGCGGACCTGGTTATTTGGGCGACCGGTTCTATAACCTTGGGATAAGTTATTTGTATCAGCTGAACCGCACCTTTGATCTTGAAACCGGTATCGAATTTGCTGACCATAAAATTACCATCACTCCGGGAGTCTCACCTGAACATTATCCATCCTACGGAGCTGGATTCTCTTTGATTACCATCCCTGTAGGAGTAAGGGTGAATTTCATGAGGTATTTTTTTGTGAATGGTGGATTAATATTGGATGCAGATGCGAGCCAGTCTATGCCCATTAACAGTCAGACCGGTTTTGGATTCAATCTTGGACTTGGGCTTAAATACAATTTCAAGTGTGGGTTTACCGCTTTTGTTAATCCGTATTCCAGGTTTCATTCCCTGGTTTCATTTTCGTCGGAAAAATATCCCCAACATTTGTTGGAGTCGGGTATCCGTTTGGGATTGATGTACAGGTTGAAGTGAAAAAATCATTTAAATTAAACCTTCACTTTTTAGAATTTCTTCCAATTCACTCTTTGAAATGGAATCACGTTCATTTTTGTCAAAGAGGGTTACAAAAGATGCTTTCTTTTCATTTTCTGCGATTATTACTTCAAATGAAACTTCTTTTTATATCTCTTATATTGAATCTCAAAATGATGTGTGTACTCAAATGTGATATTCATTTGAAGAGCTCACTAATTGGTTTGACTTTTCCAGCTTTCATATCCCTTATACCTTGCTGGACATCCTTATAAACACTGCTTTTCTTTATTTCAACATCGCCCTCCTTTACCAATTCATTAATGAATCCGACTAATTGTTTACCCTTTGGGGTACTCTTGATTGTAATTGTCATTGTTTCCATAATCGAAGATATTTGTTACAAAGTTATTATAAAAAATACTCATCAATGTATTTTTGAAATTTATCCTTGTATTGGTCGCTTACAGGCACCAACACCTTGTCGTCAAATAGAATCCGGTTGCGTTCAATGGTCGTGATTTTTTTAAGGTTCACGATAAATGACCGGTGGACCCTCATAAAACGGTCGGCAGGTAACTGATCCTCAATGATTTTCATGCTGACCATCGTCATGACTGGTTTACGGTTGACAAGATTGATTTTGATGTACTCATGCTGGCTTTCGATGTAGGTAATGTCGTCCAGTTCGATACGCACTAGCTTGTATTCAGATTTTACGAACAAATGGTTTGATGTAGCTTTGATACTTTCAACAGAAGCTGGCGATTTTAAATCAATCAGGTTTTTCACTTTAGTTGCTGCCTTCAGAAAGCTTGTATAGTCGATTGGTTTTAGAAGATAATCGACTGCATCGACTTTGAAACCTTCCACAGCATATTCGCTGTACGCTGTTGTAAAAACAACAAATGGTTTGTTGGTTAATGATTTAACAAATTCCATTCCGTTCAGGTCGGGCATATTGATGTCGATAAAAAGGAGCTGGACCTGATTGTTATTGATGAGATCAACCGCATCAAAAGCACTGCGGTACTCTGCAACCAGTTCGAGGAAAGGGGTTTTCTGAATAAAGGCCGCTATTTTCTTTACAGCCAACGGCTCATCGTCGATGGCTATGCATTTTATCGTCATGAGAGTGGTATTGTCAGGTTAACTTCATACGTTTTTTCGTTTTCTGCAATAATCAATTTGTAATCATCGCCATAAAGCAACTGAAGGCTCTTTTTGATATTTTTAAGCCCAATACCGGAATATTCGTCGTGGGGAACTTCAACGGCTGGATGTCTGCTATTTTTAACGGTACAATCCAGGATTGATCCATTAACCTGCAACTCAAAGTAAATGAACGATTTAATAGGGTAACGCACTCCATGTTTGAAAGCGTTCTCCAGAAAGGAGATAAACAGCATGGGCGGTATCCTGACTTCGGGGATATTATCCGGGATCACCAACTGAACGTCCACCTCGTCCGAAAAACGCAATTCCATCAGTGATATAAAACTTTTAATAAATTCAACCTCTTTTCTTAGCTCGATCTGCCCCCGTGCCGAATCATACAAAAAATAGCGCATCAATGTTGACAACCTGACAAGGGCATCCTTCGCACTTTCGGTATTGATGTCAACCAGCGTGTGGATGTTGTTGAGGGTGTTCATAAAGAAATGGGGGCTTACCTGATTTCTCAACAAAGTAAGGTTGGTTTGGAGCTGTTCCTTTTCGATGTCCATTCTTAACTTTTCTTCATCCAACCACTTTGTAATCAATTTTGTAGCCGTTCCTGCACCAATGATCAGGATACAGATGACAAAATTATCCACAAAAACCATCAAAGGGGGCCGAGGTTCGCGCCGAGGTTCAAAATTTTGATCCTGTGATATCGGTTGAGGCCTTATTTCGGTGGATGGCCGATTAAACACGGGTTGGCCCTGTGGTTTTGGTCCGATTTGCACAAACAGGTTGATCACGATAATCAGGGATATCAAACCAAATGTAAAACCAAAATACTTTGTGTATTTCTTCGCTAAAAGTAGTTTGGGAACCAAAATATATACGTTAAGCAAAAAAACAACCAAATATCCCGAAAGGTGGAGACATTCCACAATAACTTTCTTCCAATCAACGACATTGTCATTACGTTGACTAAAATAGGGTACCGAAAAGACCAGGGCCCAGATCAGAAAATAAACCAGGCTTTCAATTTTTCGGCTATTTAAGGAGAGCTTCTTCATCTGAGAATTATTTGTTTTCCAAAACTATAATTAATTATCCTTCTGATAGGCATTAAAATAAGGGGAATTATAGATTGGTTTGAAATTTTCGGGAATTGGGCGTTCCATTGGCATTCCCATTGGTGGTCCCATTGGGGCTTTACCATCTTTTGAAAACCGATGTCCGGGGAAAGGCTTGTTTACTGGTGGTCTTTGCCCAGATTCGTTCTTTTGTTGTAAAAGGATAATATTCCTGTACTTACCCAAGTCGTTAATATCTAGGGACTTGTCATTCCCAACCTTTACATTCAATGCCCAGGCAGTCCAGAATTCCAGACCATGTCTTGCAATAACTATCGTATTGGCTTTATTATCCGGAAGATAAGTACTAATCTTTTGCAAGTCCCGAAATTCCTGGTCCTCAATAACCGGCTTTTTTGCTTCCCCAAAATACATGAAAATTGAAACTGTTGTCAGCAAAACAAGTGAAATTGAAAAAGGCAAAGCCAATTTTTGATTTATCCGGATCAGATACACAATCATCAAAGCCTGAGGAATGAAAAGCATGGCACTAAACCGGTGAACATATTGGGTTTCATAGAACGGGAAGGCAAAAATTGCGATTAAAGCGATCAATGTCAACACCATATAGCCAGTGGCTGTATCCATTTCGTTTCTATGTTTCCTGTATTGGTAAACCGCGAAGATTAAAAGAAGATATGAAATTAAAGCATTGATTAATAATGGTAAAGGAAAAGGCTCCTGATTTGTGTTCTGCTTATCAAAAATCACATTCCAGAAAGTGATCAACCGAAGAGCCCTGTTGGCATCAAAAAGGTAAACCACCGAAAATCCAACGAGCAGGATCAGGATTGAAGGGAGAATGGCCTTTTTTCGGTAAACAACAAACATCATGATCGTTAAGAAGGCAAGACCAAAAACAAATACACCAAAATGGGTAAGGGCCATTATCAGCAGCGTTGATAAAGCCAGGAGCAGATCACGTTTTTCATGGGTAATCAAGTAATTTTCAACCAGATAAATAAACAAAAACAACAACGGAAAAGCAAACGCATTCTTTTGTAAATCACCAAGCATCACAAAAGAGGAAAATGAGAAAACCGAAAACAGGAGAATGGCAAGTCCTGCAAACAAGGGAATTTTATGCCCCGTTCGGGATACAATTTTGTACAATGGGATCAGCAGCATGGGCAATGCGATGCTATCTATGATTTTGATCACCAAAATAATTGTTTCATTGGTAACAGTAAGCCCAAAAACAGAAATCAGTTTAATG
>CAIYPA010000049.1 GCA_903927965.1 uncultured Bacteroidia bacterium
ACCGACTCAAAACCATTGAACCCATAAAAATCATAGGCCTGGTCTGGCAGGTAACTCAAATCAGACGTGACTTCGATCCCGGGAATTAACGATTCCGAGTCGTAATAAAAACGGTAAATGCCACTCCCTTTCGTAAAATGGGAAATTTCGAGATAGAGCGAATGTTTGTATTTTGGAAAGGAACTTCCATCCCCATAATTGTAGAAATTAACCGCAGCACCATATTGGAATCCCTGGTCTGTATCGAAAGTCGTGGCCGGGATTGCACCAAAGTTCCATCCGGTTTTAATTTTTGGTTGCTCGGATTTTGCGCTATCTTTCTGGGCTATTGAAAAATAGGAGTTTGAGATCAACAAAAAAAGTACAAAGACAAGTCGGATTTGATCCATTTTGGATAGTTTTAAAAGTTTAACTTCTTAATACAACGTTTAATTTGAAAATTAAGTTTCAAAATAAAACTTTTAGGACATTCATTTGCTTTTTAATCGTTTAAAATTAGCATATTTGCATGACTTTCCTCCCTGATTTAAAATACTTGTATTTTCTAATTAATTTGGATTTTTAACTCACAATAAATGAAGTATATAGGTGCACATGTAAGTGCAGGTGGAGGTGTCGAAAATGCTCCTTTAAATGCAAAAGGGATTGGTGCAAAGGCTTTTGCACTTTTTACCAAAAATCAGAAACAGTGGAACGCTTCGCCTTTAACGGATAAAAGTATTGAAGCTTTTAAAAAGAATTGTGCCGATAATGGTTTTATTCCCGAGATGATCCTTCCTCACGATAGTTACCTGATCAATCTGGGCCATCCTGAAGAGGAAGGGTTGACCAAATCGAGGGAGGCATTTACCGATGAAATGGTCCGTTGCGAGCAGCTCGGGTTGAAAATGCTCAACTTTCATCCTGGAAGCCATCTCAACAAGATCAGTCCTACCGAATGTTTGAAACGGATAGCTGAATCGATAAATCTTGCGCTGGAGAAAACCACAGGAGTGACTGCTGTGATAGAAAACACGGCAGGCCAAGGGACCAATATGGGTTATCTATTTGAACAAATTGCAGAAATTATTGGTCAGGTTGAAGATCATTCGCGTGTGGGGGTATGCATCGATACCTGCCATACTTTTACATCGGGTTACGATCTTCGGAACAAGGAGGTTTTTGACCAGACTTTTGCTAAATTTGACGAAATTATCGGTTGGAGATACCTTCGGGCAATTCATCTAAACGATTCAAAAAAAGAGTTGGCCACACGGGTTGACCGGCATCACAGTATTGGACAGGGATTTCTGGGAATGGAAATTTTTGAAGTATTAATGAATGATCCTCACTTCGACGAAATGCCGATCATCCTTGAAACACCCGATGAGACCTTGTGGGCAGAAGAGATTCGTTTATTATATTCTTTAGTCAGATAATTTTGACTTGCTAATTTTCATTTGTTTCTAAATTGTCATATAGCTAATTGTATCAGGAATTAATTATGGAAGAATTTTTTTCACCTGATGATATCAGGTCTTTTATGGGCAGATGTGAATCGGACCGTCAACGGATCATCTTGTTTTTGATTTACAATTAT
Source organism: uncultured Bacteroidia bacterium (assembly GCA_903927965.1). GTDB lineage: Bacteria > Bacteroidota > Bacteroidia > Bacteroidales > Prolixibacteraceae > JAAFHB01. Next base: position 1,580 of record CAIYPA010000049.1, read on the forward strand.
GGATTTACTGTTGAAGAAGCGCTTGAAGTAAAGGCTGGGCAATTTATGCGAAAGCCTGATTACCTGCTCTTTAACTTTACACGAAAACTTACTAAAAAGGCACATACTTATAAAATTCAATTCGAGAATTACCGGATTTTATACAGGGTGCTAATTAAATTGCAGGATCAGGATCCCATATTAAACAGGGATAAAAATTTGCCTATTACTGATGCTATCCTTAACAAGGATCTTTTTGACCTCGCGGTCATTTTCAACAAAAAAATAACCCCTGAATTGTTGTTTGAAGGCCATCTTTTCTGGCTTTTCCGTAAGGGTGTTGGATTCTCACAAGCGGTTGCTGAATATGGGATTTCCTTATCAGGAAGGCCTTTTAAAATCTGGGAGGCAGCAATGATGGCTGGTAAATTATGGCCTTTCTTGTTGGAATAAAAAAGATATTTAGAAACTATATTGGGTTTTCTATATTAATTGAATAACTCAGAAAATTCTTCATTTAAAATATAACTTTATTGATATAAAATAGGCGACCCAACAGGATCGCCTATATTGTTGATAAGCACATGATATTATTTTGTAATTCCTTTTCTTGTATCTGTTCTGAAAGGATTAGCCGGCAAACCCTCCGAATTTGTTAGGTTCAGATCGTCGGGATTCTTCGCCCATCCATACCTAACATCTGCTGGATTATCAATGGCATCACTCGTTACCACCACTGTATTGCTATTGATGACATTGGCTTTTGCCCATTTAAAACTACCCTCTTTTGCAGCAATGGTGAAGCCTTTGATATAACCGTATTTGTCGATTACTTTAAGTCCTTCGCCAACCTGGTCAAAAGTGATCATGATCTTATTTCCTTCAATTTTCATCGATTTGTAGGTCGGGCCGGTATAGACAAGGTTTTCACCATAGGCAACTTTGCGGGCTGCAAGTGACAATCTGTAACCAACAGTTTGTTTATCAAGTGGATGGAT
>CAIYPA010000050.1 GCA_903927965.1 uncultured Bacteroidia bacterium
AAGGGGGAGACGTAAGGAGTTTATTTACTGATATATAATAATGACTTGTATTTTGATTTGAACTCGAATCTGCCAGCCGCCAGTTGCCAGCCGCCAGTAGCCAGTTTCATTTTTAATTCTTCATTTTTAATTCTTAATTCTATTCCGTCATCATCTTCCACGAAACTTTCCCAATGTTGTCCGGTTTGCCTTTTTCAGCTTTTGAAATTGATCCTGCCAATTTACCTTTTTTATCTGGAGCTACCGAAACTTCGCGCCAGGAGAATAACCCTCTTTCGTAATCAAAGGTCTCCCCATCGTCGTCATACAATTGGTATTTGCCGGATTGATTTCCATAAAACCGAATTTCGAGATCGTATTTTTCACCTGTCGCCGGGGCATGGAGCAGTGGGGGCATCATCGGAATTATCCCACCCTCTTTTACAAAGACAGGGATTTTATCGAGCCCGCATTTAATTTTGATCACTTCACCATTGCCAGCCAATTTTCCTGTATAGAAGTCGTACCAGTTTCCTTTCGGAAGGATTATTTCACGTTCGCTTTGACCTTTAAACAACGGTGCTACCAGTAAATACTCGCCTGCCATGTACTGGTTTTTGATCTCTTTTGTAACGGCCTCTGCATAAGGGTTTTCGCTAAGGTTGGCATTTTTAAGTTCTGTAACAGCTTTAGCATTGAACCCATTCTCAAGATTCATGCCTCTGAATGGGGGAGTTCCTTCAAAATGGTATTTGGCAAATTCGGAATAGAAATAAGGCATTAACCTCATTCTCAATAGAGCAAGTTCTTTGACTTCCTTTTCAACTTCAGGAAACGACCATGGCTTTGTTCCGTCGGACCAGGCATTGATCATCGCCATTGGGGAGAAACAAACCGTCTGCATGCGGCGGATCCACTCTTCACCTGTTTTGGAACCACGTACTTCAGGAGTCCACAGAACTCCAGAAAAACTGCTGTTGATCAGGGCGGTAATAAAATCTTCGTGACTGTAATAATCGTTGTAGATCACATAGGGAAACGAAGAACCTCCTGCATTTGAGGCCCTTACCAAACCGAAGGTGCGTGTGTTTTTTTCACGGTATAGGTCGGTTGTCATTTTCTGGAGCAAGAGACCGTAGGTTTGGCGCAACTGTTCGGCACTGTTCCCTGATGGAAATTTTGCCACATCGGGCCAGAGCCACCGGTCGTAACCGTCACATTCATCAATCTTATAGCCACTTACGCCCAAACTGATCTGGTTTTTATCCAATTGATCGAGCACCGCTTTCCGGGCTTCAGGCATTGTCAGATCGGGTACAATTCCTCCCCAAACAGTGTGCGAACCTACCAATTTGTCAAGTTTCTGGTACAATTGTGAAGCAGGTGAAACAAAGGGATTTGTCCACAAGTTCAACCTGATTCCCATTTCTCTCATTGTTTTCACAAATCCTGCAGGATCGGGAAACCGTGTCTTGTCCCATTCAAAAGTGCATGGATACGATTTGCTTTGCCATCCGGGTTCCAATCCAATAAAATCGAGCGGATAACCTTTTTCGGCAAATGCCTTTGCTTCGGCAATCACTTCACTGTCTTTAAAAAGGGACCTAACCCTTTGTGTGAAACCCAATCCCCATCGGGGCGGCAAACAACCTCCTCCGTTGAACAGATTAAAACGCCTGACAGCATCCAATGCGGTTGGACCAGCAAAAACGTAAATTTCGACACCAGCGGCAGGAACCAGCATTTCGACTGCATCCGAATAGGGTTGGGCATCCCATTTCTTGTTTGTATTCCTGTCAAGTGGTTCTGGGGCATTGGGACTATCTTTTCTCACCGCAGTCCCTGCATATACGGTTATGTACCTGGCACTGTTCACAAATACGCCATATCCTAGATCGGATACGTAAAAAGGTGTAGGTGAGTGGGTTCTTCCATTGTCAGAGCCACCATAGTGATCGACATGCAGTTGCAGTATTTTACCACGCTGCTGGACTGTTTTGAAATTCAAACCGAAACCATACAATTGTTCCTCCTTGACCAAAGGGAAGCGCAATAACGTTTTACCATCCGAAATTTCGGCAACAATTTCCTTGATTGGGATGGGGAATTCAGCTTTACCCAATTTGGTGATGGCATCAACATTGGGCTGGACTCCCGCAGCTTTGAGTAGGTCGTACTTTTCGGGAGTCCCGACTGTGGCCTTCCAAACTCCGGGAGCTACAATGTCCCAAACTGGATTTTGCGCATTTGAAGAAAGGGTAATTCCAATAAGAAGAATTGCCAGAAATTGTAATGTTTTAAAATTCATTGGATTATATTTTTCAAAGTGGTTTTTTTCGGGATCTGATCAAGGCTTCAAGATAATAATAATCGGCGTAATTGAGTGGGACATCAACCTCTGTATCGGATGGTTTCGATCCGGTACTGTGAAGGAGGATAAATCCATGCGCACCGCCTGGTTTGGCCGTGTAATTTTGAGTCAGGCTTCTTATAATTTTTTCGGCCTTCTCCTTATAGCTTTTACCATTTGCCGAATAACCACTCAACTCGAAAAGGGCAGATGCAATAACCGCTGCTGCCGATGCATCGCGAGGTTCGTTGGGGATATTGGGCGCATCGAAATCCCAATATGGAACAAGATCGGTAGGCAAATTCTTATGGTTCAGGATAAAACCGGCGATGTTTTCTGCCTGAAGCAGGTATTTTGGGTCATGTGTTTCGCGATAGCACATCGTAAACCCATATAAAGCCCAGGCTTGTCCACGCGCCCAAGCCGATTCGTGGCTATAACCCTGATGTGTGTTCTTCTTTAAAACATTGCCTGTAATTGTATCATAATCAATCACATGATATGAACTAAAATCTGCCCTGAAATGGTTCTTCATCGTAGTGTTGGCATGGCTGACTGCAATTTTATAAAATGAGGAATCGCCTGTCAACTTTGTGGCTTCAAAAAGCAGTTCAAGGTTCATCATGTTGTCGATGATCACCGGGCAGCCCCATTTGTCGCGACTGTGGTCCCATGAGCGGATACATCCTATTATTGGTTTGAAACGGGTGGCGAGTGTCTTTGCAGATTGGATGATCACTTCGCGGTAATGCGGGTCATTCGTGAGTCGATACCCATTGCCAAAAGTTGAATAGATTTTGAAGCCCATGTCATGGGTCGTTCCATTCATTTTTTCAGGTTCCATCACCGCTGTGAATTCCTGGGCCTTCTCCTTCCACTCGTTTTTGCCTGTGAATTCGTATAAATACCACAACTCACCAGCAAAAAATCCACTTGTCCAGTCTCGGGCAGGTACCAATACAAGGTTGCTGTCTTTGTCCAGAGTCCGGGGGGAGACTGGAACTGTTTTTTTATTTGTCCATAGATTTTTGGCTGTGGGTATCTCCTTTAGCATCAATTTGGTCTGTGCTTCTGCATTTTCAAATGCTTTTTTCTCCTGTCCGTTCACATTCCATTGGATCAGAAAAAACAGGCATAAAACAAAGGTCATTCTTACTATCTTCTTCATAAAGTGTTCTATTTTAATTATTTAGTATTGTTGTTAACCAGAGCCTCCGGCAGAGCATATTGTTATGGAAATCTGATGGTAAAAATATTTAATTGTTCCAACTTTAAACACAATATGTTGGAGGAATATAAGAACCTAAATAGTTTATCTTAGCAAAAAATAAAATCAATTTTATGATCCTTATCGACAATTTTATAGATGTGTTTTCTAACCTCTTCCCACATCTGAAGGACCTCTATCCTTGGGAAATTACGAATGATTTAAGCAGCATCCTCGAAGAAATGATTTTGCAGCTCGATGACAATTATCACATCGACAATAATATAGCGATTCACAAAACTGCCGTCGTCGAAAGTGGTGTGGTGATCAAAAGTCCTGCAATTGTAGGGGAGAATTGTTTCGTTGGGGCAAATGCCTATTTCAGGGAAGGCGTTTATCTCGACAAGT